>JBJTJJ010000032.1:0-8350 GCA_046095445.1 Sediminibacterium sp. | reverse complement strand
TGAAAAAGAAGAAGAAAAAATAAAAATGATCAATACCATAAAAAAAGGCGACCGGATTTCGATCGCCTTTTTTATGTTCCTCCCAAACAGATGATTATTTTTTGGCTTCCTTTACATATTTCCTCAGCCATTCATTTTCTTCCCATAAAAGGTGCAACACATTTTCTCTTCCTCTGTACCCATGGGCTTCATAAGGCAGATAAACAAAGCGAACGGTTCCACCATGCCCCTTGATGGCTGCAAATAAACGTTCACTGTTGATGGGATAAGTGCCCGTATTGTCATCAGCATCTCCATGCACCAATAGTATCGGTGTTTTGATCTGATTGGCATAGCTGAATGGACTCATCTCATAATACAACTGTGGTGCCTGCCAATATGTGCGTTCCTCATTCTGAAATCCAAAGGGAGTCAGCGTTCTGTTATAGGCGCCACTTCTGGCGATACCACCTTTGAAATAGTTGGTATGTGCCAATAAATTGGCAGTCATGAAAGCTCCATAGCTATGTCCGCCCACACCCACGCGGTTGCGGTCACCTACGCCCATTTCTACCAGTTTATTGATGGCTGCTTCTGCATTTAATTTCAATTGTGCAACAAAATCATCATTGGGTTTTTTATCAGCACTGGTAGCAACTATTGGCATCTCTGCATTATCGAGAACGGCAAAACCCTGGGTAACAAAAAATACAGGCGATCCCCAACTCAGCATGGTAAATTTATCCCTGCTTCCTCTAACCTGCGCAGCATCCGCCGCTGAATTGAATTCACGGGGGTAAGCCCAAAGCAGCATGGGTAAAGGACCATCTTTTGATTTATCATAATTTTTAGGAAGATACAAATCGCCGGTGAGGTCAACTCCATCTGCTCGCTTGTAGCTGATTTTCTCTTTGATTACCCCTTCCAGTTGTGGATAGGGATTGCTGAACTGGGTCAATTGAATATCGGCTACTCTCAATACAAGATTTTTTACCCAATAGTTGGGTACTTCCTTTTGACTTTCCCTTCTTGCCAATAAAACCAGTTTATCGGCATCCAATACCTGTTCTACCATTTCAAACACACCTTCCTGGCAACGCCAGATAATATTATTTTTCTTGGTCGTCAGGTCAAATTTGCTCAGGAAAGGCAGATCACCGCGAGGGGAAGAACCTACCGGATTGTTCATTAAGATCTGCGTACCATTATCTGTTAATTGAATAGCAGGTCTTCCTAATGCGTTGCGCTTCAACACCGGCTCGCCGGGATTTCCATAGGCATCTGTCAGATTTCTTTCAAAGAGCAATTCAAGTGCCCCCGTTTGACTATTGAAACGACTAACACGACTAAGTTGCTTTGACCTTAACACCTCTCTTACCAAGGCAACAGTAGAGTCTCCCCAGGTAGTACCGGTATACCTTAATTCTGTTTTAAACAACAAGCGAGGTGTGCCGGAAAAGGGAGCTGATAATGCATAGACCGCATCATGATGAGGAACATTCTTTTTCATGATACCACTGTCCAGTGGTTCTGCCCAGGTCACAGTTGCTTTTTCATCATCCCGCCAGTCAAATGCCCTGGGAACATTTTGTGTATTGTCATAACCCGATGGTGTTGCTTCTGCAGAAGGCAATTCTGCCAGCACTTTCAGCACTTTACCGGACAAATCAGTTATGGCAACTGTGCTGGGGAAACCATTCGCAGGCACCAGGTAAGAGAATGGTGGGCGAATGGTACGCAGCAACAAATAATTTTTATCGGGAGAGAGCGTGAAACTGCTAATGATGGCAGGGGAGCCAATATTGGTTTCCATGCCATTTTTATGCAGTATGAGTTGGGAAGTACCATAAAACTCAAATACTGCTTCATCGTGTGGGGACTTGATCATATCCTGATAGGTCACACTGGGAGCAGCTTTCCCCATATTTTCCTGAATGGTTGGCCCCTTGGGAACAATGGGTTTTTGCGGAGCCATGGTGGCAGACTGAATAGCTGCTTTATAAAGAAGGGTCTGATCATCTATCCAAATGTAAGGACTTCCCAAAGTTGCATTCAATGGGGAACGGTTGATTTTCTTGGCCATTTGTGCCGCAAGGTCGATGACGTAGAGATCCACACGATTGCCCAATGTATTGGTAAAAGCTACCTTGGTTTCAGATGGACTCCAACTGATATTGCCGGCTTGTAATCCGGAAGGGAGACCAAAGATCATGGATTCCTTTCCTGTTTTGACATCTTTCAATAGAAAACTATTGACAAAACTTTGCCGGCTGGGGGCGAAATTATTTGGGTTAAGGCGGAGTCCGGCTACTTTCAATTCCGGTTGACCTAACTCTTCGACCCCCGGATAAGAATTTCTTTCGCTCAACAGCATCCAGGTTCCTTTGCTATCCACCCGAACTGCAGGTGTGGGTTTGGCCAGTAACATATCAGCAATGTCTTTGGGGGGTACCTTATATGCGCCGGTTTCCTGGGCTTGAAGGCCGCCCCAGGCGGTGCAGACCAACAATACAATCCATACTTTTTTCATCATATAATTTGAGTTTAATGTGGTAATGAAAACGGTTATTGATATACTCTTACATAATCTATCAGCATACTGCAGGGAAATGCCTTAGGATCGACCCCCTTTTGCCCTCCCCAATTTCCTCCAACGGCAATGTTCAGCAGCAGGTATTCCGGCTCATCAAAAGGCCACGCTGTTCGGTCGCTTTTTTCATTCCTGAATTCAAAATAGGGCTTGTCATCTATCAACACGGTGATCTTGTCGGATGTCCATAGCAGGGAATATACATGAAAGGCATCGCTGCAATCGGGTAGGAGGGTGGTAGCAGTTTTTTGGGTACCGATAACATGGTTGTATTTTTTAGAATGGATAGAAGCATGAATTCTCCCCTGATCAAATCCTACATGCTCCATGATATCTATTTCTCCGTCATCGGGCCACTGTAAAGGTTGTTTACTTCCCAACATCCAGATGGCAGGCCAGGTACCAATGCCTTTGGGCAATTGAGCCCTTACATCGATTCTTCCGTATGTCCAGGATGCTTTTCCTCGGGTAACCAATCGGGTGGAAGTGTATTCCCGCTCCCCCGGTCCGGATTTGCGCGCAGTGATGCGAAGCTGTCCGTTTTCAACCCAAACATTTTCTTTACTTCCTGCCAGATAATGCTGCCATTCATTGTTGCCCCAGCCATGCTTTCCGGTATCATATGCCCACTTGGTAGCATCGGGTAAGCCGGTATAGTTGAATTCATCACTCCATACCAAACAACCGGGGGACTGGGCAAAGGAAGATTTTCCTAACAACAGGAACACCGAAAAAAGGCAAGCGCACCAGCGGCAAGACATACGCGACCATTTATACAGCAAGATAATAAATTGTTCCATAGGCAATTACCGAATAATTTGGCAAATCACCCGCTGCATCCTACCTTTGCAGTACAAATGATTACAAGCAGCGCCATACATCATCACTTTTACTTGCCCATTCGGTAAGCGAAGTGTTGTGTAGTGGAACAAACATACTGGCTTACCCTCGGGTAGGCCTTTTTTGTTGTCTGACTGCTTGTATCAGTTGACTTGTAACCAGTATTTAAAAGTTTAACTCATCATGAAACTTACTCTCGCTATCCAAAAAAGTGGCCGCCTGCACGAAGACTCGATGCGGTTACTGAAAGAATGTGGCATTGATATGTCCAACGGTGTCAACAAGCTGAAGGCAGATGCCAGCAATTTTCCTTTGGAATTATATTTTCTGCGTGACGATGATATCCCACAATATGTAGAAGACAATGTGGCTGATATCGGTTTTGTCGGAGAGAATGTTGTTCGCGAAAAGAAGAAGGAGGTGATCAGTTGCGAACCACTGGGCTTCGGAAAATGTCGGCTGAGCATCGCCGTAAAGAAAAGCGATGTGTATAATGGCATTGAAGATTTGAAGGGTAAGAAGATTGCTACCAGCTACCCCGTTATTCTGGGAGACTTTTTACAGGAGCAGGGTGTGCAGGCAGAGATTCATCCCATCAGCGGAAGTGTAGAGATCGCGCCGGGAATTGGTTTAGCAGATGCCATTTGCGATCTGGTGAGCAGTGGCTCAACTCTATTCATGAACGGACTCAGAGAGGCAACACCCATTTTGCAATCTCAGGCAGTACTCATTAAAAATACACAACTGTCTCCGGAGAAAGAAGCTATCCTGGAAAAACTATTGTTCCGCATTCGTTCTGTGAAAAAAGCGAGGAACCACAAATACATTTTGTTGAATGCGCCCAATGAAAAGCTGGCATCCATTATCTCTCTACTGCCGGGCATGAAGAGTCCGACTGTGTTGCCATTGGCGGAACCCGGCTGGAGCAGTGTTCACAGCGTTTTAAATGAAAATGATTTTTGGAACATCATTGAGCAATTGCGCGATGCAGGTGCACAAGGCATTCTGGTGGTTCCTATTGAGAAAATGATACTTTAATTGTTGCTTATGTTAACTTCTATTTTATATCCCGAAACTGCTGTATGGCCTTCTTTGTTACAGCGACCGGTTTCAGATCCTACTCAACTTTTTGATCAGGTAAAAAAGATCATGGAAGATGTGAAAGCAGGTGGTGATGCTGCCGTGCGCCGGCTGACAAAGGAGTTTGATGGAGTGACGCTGGATGATTTTTCCATCAATCAGCAGACGGTGGCTGCAGCAGCGGAAGAAATTTCCCCAGGTTTATTGCAGGCCATACGTCAGGCAGCAAGTAACATTCGCCAATTCCATACTCCCCAATTGCGTCAGGAAGATCCGATAGAAACCATGCCCGGTATTACCTGCTGGCGAAGGTCAAGACCCATAGAAAAAGTGGGATTGTACATTCCCGGAGGAACAGCGCCTTTGTTTTCAACCATTCTCATGCTGGGTATTCCGGCGCAGTTGGCAGGTTGTAAAGAAGTGATCTTGTGTACACCGCCCGGAAAAGATGGCAAAGTTCATCCTGCTATTCTTGTAGCCGCAGCCGAAGTAGGTATTCAGCAAATCTTTACCATAGGTGGTGTTCAGGCGATCGCAGCCATGACTTATGGAACAGAAACAGTTCCTGCGGTATATAAAATTTTCGGACCGGGCAACCAGTATGTTACAGCTGCTAAACAATTGGCACAACAAGAAGGGATCGCTATCGACATGCCTGCCGGACCCAGTGAAGTCTGTGTATGGGCTGATGCTTCTGCACATCCTGAATTTGTAGCAGCAGACCTGCTGAGTCAGGCAGAACATGGTGCTGACAGCCAGGTTCTGTTGGTAACCACAGATGCAAGTCTACCGGCAAAAGTAGAGCAAGCGGTAGAGCAGCAACTGGCTATCTTGCCCAGAGCAGCGTATGCCAGACAGGCATTTCACAACAGCAAGGCCATCGTAGTGAAGAATCAGCAGGAAGCACTGGCATTGGTGAATGCCTATGCCCCGGAGCACCTGATCATCACATGTGAAGAAGCAGATTCATTGGGTGAAAAAATTGCCAATGCCGGCTCTGTTTTTTTGGGGAATTATTCACCAGAAAGTGTTGGTGATTATGCCAGCGGAACCAATCATACCCTTCCTACCAATGGATTTGCCCGTGCCTATAGCGGAGTTAGTGTAGATAGCTTTGTCAAGAAAATCACTTACCAGCGACTCACCAGAGAGGGCCTTGTTTCACTTGCGCCTACTGTTGTGGAAATGGCACTGGCAGAGGGTTTGCAGGCACATGCCCGGGCAGTGGAAATCAGATTACAACCATAAAAATCGTACTCATTATTCATACTTATAGCAAGTTCTATGTCATTTGATCTGCATAAATTGATACGTAATAATATCCGTGATTTGCAGCCGTATTCTTCCGCAAGGGATGAATTCAGCGGTGAGGCAAAGGTTTTTCTGGATGCCAATGAAAACAGTCTTGGGTCTCCGCTTATTCAATGGTACAATCGATATCCGGATCCACACCACCGACGCCTGCGTGAAAAATTATCTGCTATTAAAGGAATTGCTCCGGAACATATTTTTATTGGAAACGGAAGCGATGAATGTATTGACTTGCTGTATCGTTGTTTTAGTGAGCCCGGCAAAAGCAACACTATTATTTGTCCACCAACCTATGGCATGTATGAAGTGAGTGCCAATATCAATGATGTAAAAGTAGTTCGTGCCCCGCTCTTACCTGACTACCAGCTAGACCTGGTGCATCTGGAACAACTCGTGAATGAAGATACCCGCATTATCTGGATCTGCTCTCCGAATAATCCTACCGGTAATTTGATGCAGTGGCAGGACGTAGAAACTATTTTGAATCACTTTAACGGACTCGTGGTTGTTGATGAGGCCTACATCAATTTTGCCCGACAACGTTCCTGGATAACTGCACTCACAGATTATCCCAATCTCGTTGTTTTGCAAACGCTGAGTAAGGCCTGGGGATTGGCGGGACTTAGAATAGGTATGGCATTTGCGAGCACAGCTATCATTGAAGTGTTGCAACGGGTAAAACCACCCTATAATATCAGTCAACCTGCACAGGAGCTCGCTTTACAAGCATTGGATGAGGTTGAACAAGTGAATGATATGATTCGCCTGCTGGCAGATATGCGGGAAGCATTGGTGGAAGTGTTGGCAAGTATGCCTGAAGTGGAAATGGTTTACCCGTCGGATGCAAATTTCTTGCTGGTAAAAATCCGCGATGCAAGGAAGGTCTATGAATTTTTATTGGGGGATGGAATAGTAGTACGTGATCGAAGTAAAGTACAACTTTGTGAAGACTGTCTTCGCATTACAGTTGGAACTGAACAGGAAAATACCCAATTGGTGGATGCATTGATTCGGTGGCATGAATCAGTAATAAAATGAACCTAATTGCCCTTTGATTTGTAATTTCATGCAACGAAAAAACTTTCCTCATGTATAAATCTATTTGTATTTTCTTATTGGTTTCTATCGTGGCTTGTGACTCAACAGCCGGAGATACGCTCCAACAGCGCAAATCTGCCATGATCTTACCTGACTCCAACAATGCCGGACTGAAATTACCCAATGGATTCTCGGCACTGAAAGTGGCAGAAAATATGGGACGTGCCCGTCATATTGCCGTGAACCAACAAGGAGATATCTATGTGAAACTGGAACGCAAACTCAACGGCAATGGGCTCATGTACCTGCGTGACCTCAACAAAGATGGGAGAGCAGAAGAAGTGAATGGATTTGGCAACTATATCGGAACAGGCATCGCCATCCACAAGGGTTATCTCTATGCTTCCAGCGATGAAGAGGTTTTCCGCTACAAACTCAATGACAAAGGGGAAGTAGAAAATAGGGAGGCACCGGAAAAAATCATCACCGGATTGATCAGCCGCCGTCAACATGCTTCTAAATCTATCACCCTCGATAACAATGGAAATATTTACGTGAACATAGGCGCATACTCCAATTCCTGCCAGGAAAAAGATCGCCAGACCGGCTCTATGGGCATGAATCCTTGTCCGATTCTCGATTCTGCCGGCGGTGTATGGCAATTCAAAGCCAATGTACTCAACCAGACCTACGCGAATGGGGTACGTTATGCAACCGGACTAAGAAATGTGGTTGGGTTGGATTGGAATTCGCAGACGAATAAGTTATTTGTTACCCAGCATGGACGTGATCAGTTGAATAACCTATTCCCCCAGTATTATGATGACAAGGCCAATGCTGAATTGCCGGCAGAGACCATGTATGAGATCAATCCGGGTGACAATGCCGGCTGGCCTTATGCGTATTTCGATAATCAACAAAATAAACTCATCCTGGCACCTGAATATGGAGGTGATGGAAAAAAGGAGCCGTCGGTTAGTTATAAATTTCCTACAATGGCATTTCCTGCCCACATGGCACCGAATGCCTTGCTGTTCTATACGGGCAACCAGTTCCCAGCCCGTTACAAAAATGGGGCCTTCATTGCATTCCATGGTTCGTGGAACCGTTTTC
This sequence comes from Sediminibacterium sp., assembly GCA_046095445.1. Lineage (GTDB taxonomy): Bacteria > Bacteroidota > Bacteroidia > Chitinophagales > Chitinophagaceae > Sediminibacterium. The sequence continues at coordinate 399 of JBJTJJ010000032.1, read as the reverse complement.
CACTTCCGCAGGAAGGATTCTATGTAGCTTTCGTCCCTTTTGAAAATGGAAAGCCCAGCGGTAAATGGGAAGTTTTTGCCAACGGATTTTCCGGAGTGGAGGTAGTAAATAATTTAAGATCTGTTGCGCACAGACCCTGCGGACTCGCACAGGGACCCGATGGTTCTCTTTATGTGTCTGATGACAACAAAGGCACCATTTTCAGAATTATGTACCAGGGGAATTAATATGCGATGATGAAAAGGAAACTAATGAATCATTTATTCAGGAACTATGCTGTTTTTCTGTTCACTGCCACATTGTTGATGACACTGAATGCAAAAGGCCAATCTCCTGTTTCGGATGCATCCATGCAAAGAGGTAAGACCATTTATGTTCAAAGATGTATTGCCTGTCATC
>JBJTJJ010000031.1:0-1099 GCA_046095445.1 Sediminibacterium sp. | reverse complement strand
GCTTGGAAATGGGGGCTTGTTGCAAATCTGCCTTCTGCTCATCCTTATAAAAATTCACCACCTTTAAATTGAGGAACGACCCGGGTCTGCAAACGAAAATTTTGTGATGTATTTTACCTTGAAAAGAGTTGATTTCATTCTCTCTTTTTCATTGATTATCAGTGAATAGCAGCACTGATAGGGATTCCAAAACATAATAAGAAATATGTATTCTTTCTTTTTGCTATTTTTGGATATCCATGAAATCCGGTTTTGCTATGAAACTCCCCGGTGTCTTAGTTCTGCTGTGCCTGTCTTTTAATGGACTTGCCAACAATATTGTTGTCTCTGCTGTCTCCCACACCATTCGCAATACTTCCAACCAAACTGTCCGTGTTAACTTCACCCTCAGTTGGGACAATTCCTGGAGAACCACCTCCGCCCCCTTCAACTGGGATGCTGCCTGGGTGTTCGTAAAGTATAAAGTAGGTAGTAACGGTGAGTGGAAACATGCTACCCTCGCCACTTCCGGACATACCATTCCCGGTATTGCTGCCTCTACCCAACCCGATGCTACCGGCATCTTCATTTATCGCAGTGCTTCCGGTGGTCCAAGTACTTTCAATCCCACCGGTATCCAACTACAATGGAATTATGGCAGCGATGGAGTTTCCAATGAAGCACAAATATTTGTCCGTGTATTCGCCATAGAAATGGTCTACAATCCTCCCGGCGGTTTCCAGGCAGGAAGTGGCGCCATAAGCAATGGAGAGTTCAGAAGAGCCAATGATGTAACCGCTTCTGCTCCGGCTTCTACCTTCACTGTTACCGGCTCTCTTCCAACTTTTCAAAGTAACAATAGTTCCTCCTCTGCTGACAATATAGCTGCTTATAACAATACCGCCAGCGATCTTACCGGTACTGCTACCGCTTCTCTCAATGCAGGTTATCCCACCGGATTCAATGCCTTCTACTCCATGAAGTACGAGATCAGTCAGCAACAATATGTGGACTTCCTCAATACCCTTACCTATACCCAACAAGCTGCCCGTACAGCTACTGCTCCCAATAATGCTGCAGGCACCGGGGCTCTCATCAATCCCAATGCCAATCGCAATGG
>JBJTJJ010000030.1:0-6033 GCA_046095445.1 Sediminibacterium sp. | reverse complement strand
ATCATTGGTTTGAGATTTCCGCTGAATAAGTTGGGCTTCCCATTCTTTTATTTTTTCGAGGATACTTCCTGCATGTCGGTACAATGTATCAAAGGTTGGATTATCTTCTGTTCTTTCCCTCAATGCTTTTAATTGCTGTTGTAATTTGTGCATTTGTGTAACAGCAACGTGAATTTCTTCCACATCGTCTGACTGCAGTTGTAAAAGTTTTTCCTGTTCCTGATAAGCTTCTGCAGTTACGAGTGATGGATACTCTTTCAGATGTCGAGGATCGATTAATATTTTAAAATTTTGTGCTTGTGTCTTACCATTAATAGTAAGTTTTACAGTATAATCTCCGGGAATAACCATTCTTCCCTTGTCACTCCCTTCAATCAGAACATTATCAATGGTAGGCAAATTGCGGTGGCATAAATCCCAAACAAATCGGTTAAGTCCATTACGTACCTCAATCTCCGGATCATCTTGCAACTGATTATTACCTTTCTTATTTTGCGGCTTTTGCATGTAATAAGTTCTAATGCTATTTCCTTTGGCATCTGTAATTTCAATAGTTGCGTCTTTAACTGATTCTTTTCCCAGAATATGAAAGAAAAATTGAGCACCAGTTACCGGGTTAGCCATGGTTGTATTGATGGTTCTGGGTTCTTTGTCACCGGGAAATACTTGATTTAACGGACTTCCCGCTGATAAACGATAAACATCTTTTACAGGTAACAAGGCAAAGCTGTCTTTGATGGAAGCGGCATTTTTTCGAAGGGGTGTTAGGTCATCTAATATCCAAAATGCCCTGCCTTGCGTACTTGCCAGCAAATGATTCTGATGAAGTTTCAAATCTGTAATTGGCGTAACTGGTAAATTCAGCTGTAGCTGTTGCCAGCTTTTACCACCGGTATACGAGATATAAAACCCAGTCTCAGTTCCAGCGTACAATAAGTCTTTTACTTCATTATCTTCCCGAACAACTCTTACGTAAGCACCATATGGTATGCCGGTTTGAATTTTCGTCCATGTCGCCCCGTAGTCTGTAGATTTATAAATAAAGGGTGTAAAGTCATTCAGTTTGTATCTGTGTACCGCGAGATAAACTGTGCCTTTGTTGTGGGGTGATACCTCGATCGCATTGACCTGATTTCCCCGAATTCCCTCCGGCGAAATATTTGTCCAATCTTTCCCGCCATTACGGGTAATATAGACCATACCATCATCACTACCGGTATATATTACACCATTTTCGTGGGGTGATTCGGCAACATAGGTGATGGTGCAATAGTTTTCACCACCTGCACCTTCATTGGTATAAGGTCCGCCACTTTTTCCCATTTTGCTGGTATCATGCGTAGTCAAATCAGGCGAAATCACTTCCCAGGATTTACCCAGGTTGGAAGTTTTGAAAAGTCGGTTACCTGCATGATAAAATACCCCTTTTTGGTGCAGAGAATGAGTGATAGGTGCATTCCAATTGAAACGATATGTCATATCTTTTGGGTCCAGTGCCTGGTATTGAACCGGATATTCCATGATATTATGTTGCTCATTGATTTTAGTCATCAACAATCCAATAGTACCCTGGTAGCTTCCTCCCATCACATGATCGGGTTGGTCGGGATCAAATGCCAGAAATGCAGATTCACCTCCTGCGCTGTAAGACCAATCACGTTCACTTATTCTTCCTCCCCAGGAAGAGCCCATGCTCGCCAATTTCACAGAAGTATTATCCTGTTGTCCGGCATATAGGTTATAGGGAAATAAATTATCTGCATTGATGCGATAGAATTGTGCAGTAGGCTGGTTATCCTGTGATGACCAGGATTGCCCACCGTTAAAACTGATGGAAGCTCCGCCATCATTGGCGACAATCATATTCTTAGTATTATCCGGATTGATCCATAATTGGTGATAGTCACCATGTGGAGCACGGAATGACTCCCATGTTCTTCCTCCATCAATCGATTTTATAGCAGGAGAATTCAACACATAAATTGTGTTGGGATCTTTTGGGTCTGTTGCTGCTTCAATATAGTACCAGGCACGTTGAACTAACCTGTGATCTTTGCTAACTCTATTCCAGCGACCTCCCGCATCATTGGAAACAAATAAACCACCCTGTTCTTTTTCAGTATCACTCTCGACTATCAGGTACAATTTATCAGGATTTCCTCCAGCTAGATTAATACTCATCTTCCCCAATTCTTTGGGTAACCCTTCCTGAATTTTTTCCCAGGTGTCACCACCATCTTTACTTTTGTACAATCCTGAGCCCTTTCCACCACTGATAACTTTCCAGGGTAAGCGGCGATGTTCCCACATAGCTGCATAGAGAATACGAGGATTGGTTGGGTCAATTGCTAAGTCAACACATCCCGTATTTTCATCTACATACAACAATCTTTTCCAGGTCTTACCTCCATTATCAGTTCTGAATACTCCCCGATCGGGCGACGGACCATGCAGAGGTCCTTGCGCGGCAACATACGCTACATCCGGATTGTTGGGATGTATTCTGATGTTGGCGATGTGTCTGGTAAGCTCTAAACCCAAATGTTTCCAGGTTTTTCCTGCATCCGTTGAACGATATACCCCATCTCCATAAGAAGTCATGACTCCACGTGGAGCATGTTCCCCCATACCAACATACACAACATTGGCATCAGAAGGTGCAACAGCCACTGCACCCACAGAGCCGGTTTTGAAATAGCCGTCAGATACATTTTTCCAGTTCAGTCCGGCATCCACGGTTTTCCAGACGCCACCCCCCGTCGTACCCATATAATAAACCTGGTTATTCCCAGGTACACCGGTCGCAGTTACAGAACGACCACCTCGCATCGGACCGGCATTGCGCCAAATGAGGGGTTGATAATAACTAGATCCACCTGAAGGGGCAGGACTTATAACATTATCCTGCGCAATCATAGTTTGGAGAGAAAAAATACCTACAATGAACGCAATAATTGATTTCATAATTTAAAAAATGAGATGAAAAACTAAGTGGACTAAGGTACAGAATTTTTTAGCTGTTTCTGTTTTAGTGTTGATAACTCTTTTGGATTGAACAGATTGTCAATGAATGCTTTGAAATTGCTTCGACAATCAACATCTTACTGACCTAATTGTGTTAAATTTGTTTTTCATGTAAAGAATAGGTGCATGCAGCAGGGATTGTCGGAACTTAAAGAAAAATTGCAGGGTGAATTTTATACAGATGACTTGAGTAAAATCATCTATGCAACTGATGCATCTGCCTATCGGGAGATACCTGCCGGGGTAGCCGTGCCCGCAAATAAGGAAGACCTTACTACCCTTATTCAGTTTGCCCAAAAGCAGTCAATTTCTCTGATACCCCGGGCAGGGGGTACCTCTTTGGCGGGACAAGTAGTTGGAGATGGAATGGTGGTGGATATTTCCCGCCATCTCAATCGAATGGTGGAATTGAATGTTGATGAACGCTGGGTTCGAGTGGAACCGGGCGTTATTCGTGATGACCTAAATCATTGGCTTCGTCCCCATGGTTTATTTTTTGCACCGGAAACATCGACCGCTAACAGGGCTATGATTGGTGGAATGATTGGTAACAATTCCTGTGGATCTAATTCTATTCGCTACAAAAGTACCCGTGAGCATTTGCTGGAAGTCACTGCCCTCTTATCCGATGGTTCCGAGGTTGTATTTGGAAATCTGACAACAGACCAATTCCATGCAAAATGTGAGTTGCCCGGAAGGGAAGGAGAAATCTATCGACATATACGGCAAATGTTGAGTTCACCTGCCACCAGACAAGAGATTGAAGATGGTTTTCCTCATCCGGATATCGAAAGAAGAAACACCGGGTATGCACTTGATCAATTGATGACAGCAGATCCCTTTATTGCAGGAGGCCCAACCTTCAATTTTTGCAGGTTGTTGGCGGGTTCTGAAGGCACACTCGCTTTTATTACCTCTGCTAAATTATCACTGGAACCATTGCCTCCACCTGAAACCGGACTACTCTGCGTGCATTTTCATTCAGTAGATGAATCCCTGCGCGCCAATGTCCTGGCAGTTGCATATCAACCAAGTGCCTGTGAACTCATAGACCATTATATTCTGGAGTGTACAAAAGACAACAGGGAACAGGCACAAAACAGGTTTTTTGTGCAAGGTGATCCCGGGGCTATTTTAGTCATTGAATTTTGCCGCGATTCGCGGGAAGAAATAATCAGCGTTACCCAGCAAGTAGAAGCAACCCTGCGGGAACATGGACTGGGATATCACTTTCCCGTTTTATTTGGTGCCGACACAAAGAAAATATGGACGTTGCGCAAAGCGGGACTGGGACTATTGAGTAATCTACCCGGAGATGAAAAAGCAGTTCCGGTAATTGAAGATACTGCTGTTAGGGTTGAGGACCTTCCAGCCTACATCCGTTCTTTCAATGCTATATTGACCAAACACCAGCTGCATGCAGTTCATTATGCGCATGCAGGTTCGGGAGAATTACACCTACGTCCCATCATCAACCTGAAAACCAAAGAAGGTCACGAACTATTCAGAACCATTGCTGCAGAGGTGGCCACCCTGGTTCAGCAATATCGGGGCTCCCTGAGTGGTGAACACGGCGATGGGCGACTACGAGGGGAATTCATAGAGCAAATGGTGGGTAGGAAGAACTATCAGCGATTTGTTGATATAAAAAATGTTTGGGATCCAGGCCATATATTCAATCCCGGAAAGATTGTTGAAACACCCCCAATGGACAGTTCCCTGCGCTATGAAGCCGGACAAACCACTCCGGAATTCAAAACCTATTTCAGGTTTCAAGGTCAGAACATACTTCAACATGCCGAACAATGCAATGGGTCCGGTGATTGCAGAAAAACTACAGTTTCCGGTGGAACGATGTGTCCCTCTTATATGGCTACCAGACAGGAAAAAGATACCACTCGTGCTCGTGCCAATGTTTTAAGGGAATACCTGACAAGGTCTAAAAAAATAAATCGCTTCGACCATCAGGAAATTTATAATGTGATGGATCTCTGTTTAAGTTGTAAGGCATGCAAGACTGAATGTCCATCCAATGTTGATATGACGAAGCTAAAAGCAGAATTCACACAACAATATTACGATATACACGGTGTTCCCTTTCGGTCACAATTAATTGCCCGATTTACCACATTATCTAAATTTTCTATGATAATGCCTTCTCTTTATAATTGGGTAATTACAAATTCTGTAACTGGAAAATGGATCAAACAAATGGCCGGTTTTGCTACCCGTCGTTCCCTTCCTGAACTAGCACCACAAACGTTGAGAAATTGGATGCGGGGGAGGGAAGCAGTCAATACTTCCGGTAGGGTTGTCTACTTTTTCTGTGATGAATTTACTAATTACAATGATGTAGCCATAGGACAACAAGCTATTCTCTTGCTGGAAGCCCTCGGATACAAAGTAATCATCCCGGATCATATTGAAAGTGGCAGAACCTGGTTGTCGAAAGGACTATTGAAGCAAGCTAAAAAGATTATACATCAAAATATAACATTACTATCTCCGATTATCAATGAGCAAACTCCACTAGTTGGACTGGAACCTTCTGCAGTGATAAGTTTCAGGGATGAATACCTGGATTTATCCGATGAAGAATATTTACCTGCGGCAAAAGCTTTATCAAATCATGTTTATCTCATAGATGAATTCCTGGCAGGTGAATTCAAAAAAGGTAACATTCAAAGCAGTCAATTCACCAATTCAACTTTATCTATACAGTTGCATGGTCATTGTCAGCAAAAGGCATTGGCTAAACTTACAGACACAGTAAGTATTTTATCTATTCCGACCGGATATAAAGTGAAAGTGATTCCTTCGGGATGTTGCGGTATGGCCGGATCTTTTGGATATGAAAAGGAACACTATGATATGAGTATGCAGATTGGAGAATTGGTGCTCTTTCCTGCAGTTAGGAATCAACAGGCAGGAACCATTACTGCTGCCCCCGGAACCAGCTGTCGTCACCAGATCAAAGATGGTACTGGACAAAAAGCATATCACCCTGTT
>JBJTJJ010000029.1:0-7780 GCA_046095445.1 Sediminibacterium sp. | reverse complement strand
CCTCTGTACAGATACATCGGTGGTACCAATGCCCGTACCCTGCCCATCCCCATGATGAATATCCTGAATGGCGGTGCGCATGCAGATAACAAAATCGATTTCCAGGAATTCATGATCATGCCCGTAGGCGCTAATTCTTTCAGTGAAGGACTTCGCTGGGGAGTTGAAATCTTTCATGTACTGAAAAGTGTATTGAAGAAAAAAGGTTTTTCTACCAATGTAGGTGATGAAGGCGGCTTTGCTCCCAATATCCAAAGCAATGAGGAGGCCATTGAAACCGTACTGGAAGCCATCAGTGCAGCGGGCTACAAAACCGGTTCACAAATCGCCATCGCCATGGATGCTGCCAACAGCGAACTTTGGGATGCCAAGAAGAAAAAATATGTATTCCACAAGAGCAATGGAAAGATCCTCAGCAGCGATGAACTGGTGAAGTATTGGGAAAAATGGGTGAAGCAATATCCTATTATTTCCATCGAAGATGGCATGGCAGAAGATGACTGGAATGGCTGGAAAGCCCTCACACAGGCCGTTGGCAGCAAATGCCAGCTGGTGGGTGACGACCTTTTTGTGACCAATGTAGACCGCCTGAAGACAGGTATTGATAAAGGTATAGCCAATGGATTGCTGGTGAAAGTGAACCAGATCGGAACACTCACCGAAACCATCAATGCAGTGACTATGGCACAGCACAATGGTTATACAACTATCATGAGTCACCGCAGCGGTGAAACGGAAGATACCACCATCGCTGACCTCGCTGTGGCACTGAATTGTGGTCAAATTAAAACCGGCTCTGCTTCCCGCACAGATCGTATTGCCAAATACAACCAGCTTATTCGCATTGAAGAGCAGTTGGGCGATACAGGTATCTATCCCAAAGGGAAGATTCGTTTCGGCAAATAGGCATCCCTGCTGACAAAAGCAAGGTTTATCGGTGTTTTTAACAGCTGTGTATTTTTTCGCGTTGTATCCAAAGCGCAATTGTTCTAATTTTACGCTATCGCCGCTCTATGCAACGTTATACCCGTTTCTTGACCAATAAATACCTGCTGGCAGGAACTTTTTTTCTGGTATGGTTGCTGTTTTTCGATCAGCGCGATATCTTTCAGCAATTGCAGCGCAGAAAAGAGTTGAAGGAACTGGAAGCCAAAAAAGCTTTTTATCAAAAAGAAATTGAAGAATCCGGTCGGGCCCTCTCTGATTTACAAAGTAACCCTGCTGCCATAGAAAAGTATGCACGGGAACGTTATCTGATGAAGCGGGAGGGGGAAGACCTGTTCATTCTGGATGATTCTACTTCCCTGAATACTAAATAAGGCCAAAATTCGTTCGCAGTTTTTAAGAAGTCATTGCAACCCTTGCCTGCAATATCAAAGGCAGATTTTCCGTTTTAACCCGACGGCATTTACTACTGTCGGGCATGTATGAAGGAAATTACTGACGAAGACCTGATACTGTATATCTACAACGAGGCACCGCCCGTGCTGAAAGCATTGATTGAAAAAGAATTGAACCAAAAGAAAGGCGTCATTCAGCAACGCATGAATCAACTCAAAGAAGCCCTCAGTCAATTAGATCTTAAGAAGTTACCCTCTCCTTCCCCGGCTTCCATAGAGCAGTTGCTCCAAAAAGCAGGGATTAAGTCCACTTCGCGTAAAACCGGTAAGTAGAAATTTCCCTCTGATTATTCCTCCTGCGAATCGGTTATTTTTGCTGCATGAAGCTGGCAGACAGATACGCAAAAACCCTTTCCTGGCTCGATGAACAATTCCCCATCGCTGAGACCGAATTATCTTATGGCAATCCTTATGAATTGCTCGTCGCCGTTATACTTTCCGCTCAATGTACCGACAAGCGGGTGAACATGGTGACACCGGCAATTTTTAAAAAATATCCCACCCCGGAAAAATTAGCTGCCGGCACATTCGATGATGTATTTGCCCTGATCAAAAGTATTTCCTACCCCAACAATAAAAGCAAACACCTGATTGGTATGGCGCAGTTGCTGATGGAAAGATTCAATGGGGAAGTCCCCCTGACGGTAGAAGAATTGGTGCAACTTCCCGGCGTTGGTAGAAAGACCGCCAACGTCATTACCAGCGTCATCGATCAGCAACCCAATATGGCAGTCGATACCCATGTATTTCGCGTTAGCAAACGCATCGGACTGGTAAATTCAAAAGCTACAACCCCCCTGGCGGTAGAAAAACAATTGATTCAACACATTCCCCGTCACCTTGTACACAAAGCCCATCATTGGCTCATCCTGCACGGTCGCTATTTGTGCATGGCGCGCAATCCGAATTGCGCTGCATGTGGATTACAGGATACCTGTAAGTTTTATCAGACTGCTGCCAAAAAAGCCGCAGCTAAAAAAACCGCTTCCCCAAAAACTACACCCCGAAGAATTACTACTAAAAAAGCTACCGTTCAAAAAGCTATTGTAAAAAGAGTAAGTACCAAAAAGTAATTCCAAAAAAAGCAACGCCTAAAAACAACTCTAATAAAGGGTAATCCCAATCCCTTTTTTCCGCCAACAAAAAAACGAGTAGCTTTAAGCAACTCTATTTGTATGGCATCACGTCTTAGGAAAACATTCCTCCCCCTGCTTTTCAGCTTCGCTTTGATTTCAACCACTGCCGTAAAGCTTTCTGCTCAGTCCGGCAATTATGCAACGCCCTATTTCGCGGATAAGGAGCGCGTGAAAAAACTGACCAACTATTTTCCACTGATAGAAAAAATGTACCGGGAGTATGCTGAAAAAAATCATTTTCCGGGCTATGCTTTCGGCGTAGTCGCAGATGGTAAACTGATCTTCTCCGGCAGTGGCGGCTGGGCGGATATCGATAAAAAAGTTCCTGCCACCACCCGCTCTGTTTTCCGCATCGCCTCTATGAGCAAGAGTTTCACTGCTATGGCCATATTGCAATTGAGAGATCAGGGAAAATTACAACTGGATGATCCTGTCAGCAAATATGTTCCTGAACTAAAGGGACAACAACTCACTGCCGATGCACCTGAGATCACCATTCGGCACCTGATGACACATTCCGCCGGCTTTCCCGAAGACAATCCATGGGGCGACCGGCAACTGGCTGATACCGATCAGCAGTTATTGGAGTTGTTGCGACAAAAAATCAGTTTCTCTAATGTTCCCGGCATCGCTTATGAATACAGCAACCTGGGATTCGCCTTATTGGGATACATCATTCAAAAAGTAAGCGGACAACCCTACAGCTCCTTCATAGAGAAAAATATCTGGCAACCATTAGGTATGGCACAGAGTAGCTGGGAATATAAAAGAGTGGCATCGCCTTTGTTAGCCCATGGTTATCGCTGGGTGAACAATGATTGGAAAGAAGAGGCCTTACTCAGCGATGGCGTATGGGGTGCTATGGGTGGCATGCTAACATCCATCGAATCACTCAGTAAATATGTAGCTTTTCACTTGCAGGCATGGCCTGTGCGCAACAACCCCGAAGTTGGTCCACTCAAACGCAGCAGTCTGCGTGAAATGCATCAACCCTGGCGACTGGCTTCTGTGAATGCCAATTATCGCTATCCCTCCGGCAGAGCCATTCCGTTAACAGCAGCATATGGTTACGGACTTCGTTATGCGGAAGATGGTGAAGGAAGAAAAACAGTTGGACATAGTGGCGGGTTACCGGGTTTTGGCAGCAACTGGGTTATGTTACCGGAATACGGCATCGGATTGATGTTCTTTGGTAATGTTACCTATGCCCCCACCAGTCTTGCCAATGTTGCAGTGATGGATACTTTGTTGCGTTTAGCGGGATTGCAACCCATGACCCTGCCTCCCTCCAAAGTGTTGACGGAGAGAAGAGATCTACTGGTGCGGCTGTTGCCGGAATGGGACGGTGCTGCCAATACCGGCATCTTCGCAGAGAATTTTTTCGATGATTATTACATGAGTAAACTGCGCGATGAAGCAAGAGCCATTTATACAGCAGCAGGTCGTATACTCGAAGTCGGTGAGGTGGTTCCGGAAAATCAGTTGCGGGGTTACTTCATACAAAAGGGTGAGAAGGGAAACATCCGCATCAGCTTTACCTTAACACCCGAAACGCCTGCCCGCATACAGGAGTACCATATATCACTGGAAAAGAACTAATCTTTTGTAGTAACGTATTCAGGTTCCTTCAGGTAGAGCAGGATCAGCGTGAGCATCTTAAATAGGATGATCCTGTTGGCACTCTCCAATCCGTTCCAGGTATTGCTTTGCCACATAGCGAACCATTCGCCGCCAATTACTTCAAAGCCGGTGAACCAAAGTAAGATACCCACTCCGAGTCCCATGACCGCCCGGTGTTTGGCTTCAAAAAAAACTGCTGCCGGCTCGCGTCTTTTGATGAACATCTGCCTGCTGCCGTGGATACATAAAAGCGCAATGATGAGTTCCAGTGCGATCAAAAAAATATAGGCAGTATGGTATACCCAGGGTTGTTGTATCGAACGGTACAGCAAACGGCTATTCGGAAATACCGTATCCATCTTCATCACGTGTTCGACAAATTGATAGTTGGAGCTATAATCAGTAGTATTCCCGAGAAAGATCAGCATACTCATAAGACCCAGTGAGCCCACCGAAATGATCTTGATCCAACGAAAAGCTTGCAGGGTAGAGGAATTCATTGATGAATATTTTATTCTTTGCCCGGTTGGTATTGCTTCACTGCATTGTTCAAAATATCTTCCTTGTAAAACAACACTTCCTTGAATTGCCCTTTCGTGTACATTTCTCCCTGGTTATTGAAGTAAGGTGAGGAAGGCACTCCGTTCACGCCACCTGCTAAAACTGAACGGGCTTTCACCTTTTTTCCAAATTCAACAGCACAAACAAAACTATTCCCACTATTACCGTATCTAAAGCGGGTATTGGGATAAGATCTGCTTACATAGGAAGGCAATGATCCCCAGGTGGAAGCAGCGAAGCCACAGGGAATAGAAGGTTGGTTGTCATCAAAGCTTTCCCGAATATTACCCGTCAGTCGCTGGAAGCGATTGACTTCCCCCCAGGGTTTTTCCCAGGTTCCGAACTTGCGCATCAACTCTGCAATGGTGGAACGCAAAGGCACCAGCATCTGTGCAGGATCGGCTTTATCGCAGAATCGTTTTGTTTTCTCCACCACATCCGGATCTTCTTCGGGGTCACCATTGCCCTTTAATATAACGGGCCATAATTTTTGCGCCCATTCAATGGCCACGGTTGTAGCTATTGAATTAACGGAAGAGCGGCGGTCCCAGCTCAGCAAAGTTTGCATCACCCCTCTTAGCAGGTATTCAGTCGTATCGCCTTTGCGCCAGGCTTTTTCCAGTGCAGGTATCAAGAGATCAAAAGCAGTGAGGTGGGTATCATACCCCGTTTCGATGACCTTATCTAGATTGTATTTCCTGGCAGGGGCAAGCAATTGTACTGCCCGTATGCCCCTGAAATTATCTCCGTTCGGGGCCATGTATTTGGGGAAGCGTTCTTTTATCGGACTAAAAGGACCTGCAGCGGTGAATGGACTGGAATTGCAGTTTTGTATCCAGCCATTGGCAGGATTTTTTATCGTGATGAGTTCATTCAATGTGTGCAGTCCCTGCCACTCGGTGGCTGCTACTGAGCCATCCACAGGTTGTTGCCAGTTGAAAGCAGGATTTCTTTTCGGCATGAAATTTCCATGCCAATAGGCGATGTTTCCTTTGTCATCTGCATATACCGTGTTGTTGGAAGTATTGGCGAGTAAAGACATGGCCTGGTTGAAGGCAGCAAAGTTGGTCGCCTTGGTGCGCTGCCAGGATTGAATCAATCCTTTGATATCTCGGTTGTTGGCTCTCACGCTTATCCACTGTCCGTTTTTTTCCGACATCACCGGTCCATGGTGCGTGAAATAACCGGTAAAAGTTTTCTCTTTTTTCACCCCCTTATCTGTGTAATAAATAGTAATGTTCCTGGTTATTACCGGGCGTGTCTTGCCATTGTATTCATAGACCCATTCTCCCTTTTCGTTTTTGCTGACCTTCTCTAGATAGGTATCTGCCACATCGCTGTAGCTCGATGTATGCATCCAGCCGCAGTGTTCGTTGAATCCCTGGTAGATAAAGAATTGTCCCCAGGTGACTGCACCATACACATGAAGACCTTCATCACTTTGCATAGAAATTTCCGGACGGAAATAAAAAGTAGTGTGTGGATTGATGTAGAGAATGGCATTGCCCGATTCGGTGATGGAAGGTGCAAAAGCAAAGCCATTGGAGCCGTCTGTTGGTGGATCTGTTTTTTTGGTGTCAGTATTCAGCGCAACTGCTCCCTTGCCATAGAATTTTTTCAGGTCGTTCACGGTTATCTCTGCAATATCAATGGCACCAATGCTTCCATCGGTCCATAACAATGGGAACCAGGGTTCGAATCTTTGTAAGAGGGCGGGACGAACAGCGGGATGTTTGTATAAATAATAGTTGATGCCATCTGCATACGCTTGCAGCAAAGATTTCAACCAGACAGGTGCCGTTTGGAAATCTTTTTTGGCATCAGCGGTATCGATGATGAGTCGTATCAGCAGATCTTCGTACAAATCTTTCTCTCCAGTCACTTCCGCCATTCTTCCCAGCTTTTCGATGTAATTCATTTCCACCCGTGGAAAATCATCTTCACACTGGGCATACAACAAACCGAAAACTGCATCGGCATCCGTTTTTCCCATCACATGGGCAATGCCCCACTTGTCTCTAATGATGTTGGTGGCAGAAGCTCTTTTCTCCCAACGGGCTATTTCTGCAGAAGTAAAACTTTGAGCATGGGAGATGAAAAATAGTGAGGAGAGCAAAAGACTCCCACCCCATTTTTTTATCAATGCGATCATGTGATCAGGGTTTAAGTTTTTTAACGAAGAAGTCAGCGGCGGACTGGTAAACACCAACAGCATTGTTATGGTTCATCCAGTGATGGGTATCATCGGGTATCATCATGGTTTCCATGGGAATTTTTCTTTTCGTCAGTCGGTTCACGAGGTCAACGCTTTGATTGAATCGAACGTTGCGGTCATCATCGGCATGTATGATCATCACGGGGGAAGTCCATTTACTCAGGTCGGAGATGGGAGATGATGACCAGGCAGTTTTCAATGCCAGTTCTCTGTCGGGGGCTTTCTCGTACTTATCATTTTGAGCATTCAGTGACGCCTGGATGGTCCAGTCATGTACGCCATGTATATCTACACCGGCAGCAAAAATTTTTGAATCGCGTGCGAGTGCCAGTGCTGTGAGATAGCCGCCATAGGATCCGCCATAGATGCCGATGCGTTGAGGGTCAACAAAACTTTGTTGTTGCAACCATTGACCGGCAGCTTTGATGTCCTGGTATTCGGATGCACCCATCGCACCACCTTTAGCAGGTTGGTGAAAAGCGTATCCATAGCCGATGCCCAAACGATAGTTGACAGACAAAACAACAAAACCCAGGTGGGCAAGGTATTGATTGCTGGCATAGGCATTGGAATAGTAATCAGAATAATGCCAGCTCAGTAGCATCTGGCGGGGAGGGCCACCATGAACATAAACGATAGCGGGTCTTTTACCGGAGATGCCGGGTTGCCGAAACAATTGTGCATGCACAAGAACGCCATCTGCGGCTTTGAAGGTAACCGGAATGGGTGTAACGAATTCTTTTGATGGGAACTCCGGTGAAAGCCATTCTTTCTCTCCCAGCAATTGTATTTTTTTATCTGACAGTGGAAGGATGGCAGGCAGTGGAGGTCTGCTGGCGGTTGCGCTG
>JBJTJJ010000028.1:0-6734 GCA_046095445.1 Sediminibacterium sp. | reverse complement strand
CTAATAAACAAAATTGATCCCATTAATGGCACTATTCGACCGTATAGTCAGCCATTGACAAACGGAGAATTTAATTTTAAGGAAAAAACAAATCAAGCCGGCAGGTATAATTATCACGTGGCCTTCATCCAAAACAATCGATGTTATTCACATTCTTTTGATTGGGAAGTGCAACCGGCTAATCAACATCTATCCATTAGTACATCAACTTTCCGCAATCCACTGGAACCCGGCAGCAAGGAAAAATGGACAGTAGAAATTAAAGATGCCAGCGGAGGAAAAGTTGCAGCAGAACTTCTGACAACCCTCTACGATGCCTCACTCGATGCACTGGCGCCCCATTCATGGAATTGGAATAGTTTTGGGATCCCCAACATCGGATTTCATCCATTTACTTTCTTGCATAACTTTTCAAGTGCCGGTTCCTTCAGTTATTATACCCCGGAAATTGGAAATGCTAATTTTCCTGACATACAGCCAGACAGATTCGCCCGGACTGCTTACGAACTGATCAATCAAAATCGTGAGAGAAAAGTAGAGGGCAAATCCTATCTACTGCCCATTTATGATGAATTTATTATCGAAGAGTCTTATGATAAAGTATTCTCAGCACCTGCAACTATTAAGCTACGTGGCACGGCAAACGATGCTGTAGCCTATGCTGCGCCGCAGGAAAATGATGCCGAGTTGAGTGAAAAACCAAACTTCCCTTCAACTCAGAAATTAGACATAACTCCCATTCGCAAACAATTACAGGAAACTGCTTTCTTCCTACCTGATGTATATGCAGATAGCAGTGGCAACTATACCATCAATTTTACACTTCCCGAATCACTCACCCGCTGGAAATGGATGATTTTCGCCCATAGTCAATCCCTTCAAACAGGATTCCGGGAAATAGAAGTTGAAGCTCGCAAACAACTGATGGTGATACCACAAATGCCTCGTTTCCTGAGAGAGGGAGATCAGATAGAGATAATAACCCAAATTGCGAATTTGGGCGATAGCGAGTTGACGGGTCAGGTTGCCCTCGAATTGATCAACGCAGCCACTGATTCGCCGGTAGACGGATGGTTCAATAATGTATTTCCAGTGCAATATTTTACTGCGGCTGCCGGAAAAACAAGTATCATTCGTTTTCCTATTCAGGTACCCTATGGCTTTAACCAACCACTCATCTGGCGCATCAAGGCCCAATCAGGTAAACTCTCAGACGGCGAACAAAATATTTTACCGGTAACCACCAATCGAACTTTGGTCACCGAATCCAGATCTTTCTGGCTACAAGGAGACACAATCCAAACAATTCAGTTTCCCAATTTAGTCAATAACAACAGCGCCACTCTAACGCAACAAAATATGCAGTGGGAGATAGCCACTCGTCCCGCCTGGTATGTTGTAAAAGCACTTCCCTTCCTGATAGAAAATGAACAACCTAGCGCAGAGCAAATCTGGAATAGAATTTATGCTAATCAGTTAGCAAGTTTTACATTACAACAATATCCATTCATACAATCCACCCTCCTTCAGTGGAAGCAAAATTCAACCCGGTCAAAAAATCGATTTGAAAAAGCTGCCGACTTACATTCTATTCTCAACAGAGAAACACCCTGGATAAAAGAAGCTGAGCAGGAAGAACAACAATTGGCATCATTAAGTCAATTGTTGGATAGAGCCACAATTGCCAGCAACCTTAACAAACAAATCGTATCACTTCAACAATTCCAACATAGCTCCGGAGGATTTAGCTGGCTGGAGGGCGGCAAACCTGAAGAAATAACTACCCTGTACATCCTGGAAGGGATGAAAAAGCTGCTGGAACTTAATGCTGCAGAAACTATATATCAGCATCAATGCAAATCCATGATGGCGTCTGCCCTTCGATACCTAGACAGCTCGCTGCATATTTTTAATGAACGAGTGCTGGCCATCAAAGATTTATCATCACGGTATGTCTTACCGGATCAATGGATCCAATACCTTCAACTTCGGGCACAATTCAGTGATGTTCCGAACAGATATGTTACAGATCATGAATTCATACAACAACTGGCACTTCGGAACTGGCGTTCCTACACATCATTGCAACAAAGTCAGCTGGCAGAAATCATGTTGAACGGAAAAGCAAAAGATACCGCGATCCAAAGATTAATTCCCTCTCTGCTGGAAATGGCCGTTCGAGATTCCACACAAGGCATGTACTGGAAATACAGTGGTTACCGGGGTGGCTATACTACCCCTCTCAGCATGGCTACACAGATGCGGACAATCCTTAAAAAAGTAGGAGCCCACTCGAATAATTCTTATCAAAAACATGTTGAATCTATCATTCGCTGGATGTTGCAACAAAAGAGAACCAGTCAGTGGTCAACAACTCCTGCCACCGCCGAAGCATGCTATGCTTTGTTGCTATCATTACCACCTCTTCTTAATAGCAATCAGCAGGTAGAAATAAAAATTGGGGACATGAATTACCGCGTTAGTCAGGAGCAATCAGAAGCCGGTACAGGATATTTCAGAAATGTAGTAGAAGGTAAAAGAGTCAACAACTCCATGGGAACAATTACGGTTCAAGTGGGCAACCAGCAACAGCAACGTGCTGAAGTAACAAAAGCCGGTCCTATATCAGGAGCTATTTACTGGCAATACCTGGAAAATCTCGACCGTATCAAAGACAGTCAACATCCTGATTGGAGTATCCAGAAAAAATTATTTGTCTCTAAAAAAAGTTCTACGGGAAATATGCTGGAGCCATTGACTACAATGAGCAGTCTTCGAAAGGGAGACCGTATCGTAACAAGATTAATTATAACCAGTCGTCGGTCCATGGAATTTGTTTTCCTCAAAGACATGCGGGCTGCTGGAAGCGAACCGGAAGATGTAATCAGTGCCTACCAACAACAAGATGGTCTGTCTTATTATCAGACCACTCTGGATTCACATACAGGTTTCTTCTTCCGAAGAATAGAAAAGGGAACTTACATCATTGATTACTCGTCATTCCTGACACACCCGGGAGAATTTTCTTTTGGAACGGCTAGACTGCAAAGTCTTTATGCCCCTGAATTCCAGGCCCATACTTCTTCCACTACCCTTCGCGTTGGTAATTAAACCGGATATTTGTTCTATGAATGTTGATTACCTGATAATTGGACAGGGCATTTGTGGTAGTTTTCTCAGCAGATACCTGCTGGAAGCAGGATGTGATATTCAGGTCATTGATGAAGAGAGACCCACCACCGCTTCCCGCATTGCCAGTGGCATCATCAATCCGGTTACAGGAAGGAGATTGGTAAAAACCTGGGAAATAGACAAATTCATGCCCTTTGCAAAGGATGCCTACAAGAGTTGGGAATTATTGCTTGGAAAGAACTTATTAACAGAAACCAGCATCCTAGATTTTCCGGTAACTGCTCAAATGCACCTTGCTTTTCAAGAAAGAATGGCCGAGGAATCGCTGCTGGGTATTCCAGCCAACACCAATCAATGGAAGAATTATTTTCATTTCGCATTTCCCCCCGGTGAAATCAAACCTGCCTATCTGATCAACATCACTATGCTTCTGGAAGGATGGCGATCTCTATTGATTGAAAAGAATAAATTAAGAGAGGAAGTTTTTTATCATGAGGAACTGGTGATTGAAGAAAACAATATCTCATATAGGGATATCAAGGCAAAGAAAATTTTATTCTGTGATGGAGCAGCCGGTAGTCAATTTCATTTGTTTGCTGCCCTACCCTTTGTTGCCAACAAAGGAGAAGTAATCTGGGCGCGCATCCCTGACCTGCCTGCCAATCAAATTTTTAAGTGCGGACTTTCCATCGTACCCTGGAAAGATGATATTTTTTGGATTGGTTCAACCTATGAATGGGATTTTGAACATGACCAACCTACGGATGCTTTTCGGAATCGGGTCAATAACACATTGCAAGAATGGCTGAAGGTATCTTTCGAAATATTGGACCACAAAGCTTCACTGCGACCAGCGAATCTGGAACGAAGACCATTTGTAGGCTTGCACCCTCAATTTAAATCAGTAGGGATTTTAAATGGCATGGGCACCAAGGGTTGCTCGCTGGCACCCTGGTTCGCTCATGAGCTCGCTGATCACCTGATTCAGGGGCTTCCCATCCATCCTCAAACCGACATCAGCCGCTTCTCAAAAATTTTGTCCCGATTTACTGACTGATTCCTTACTTTTACGCCAATCAAATAACCCCATTCACTGAAATAGAGCCCCACTTATTGAAATGGATACATCTCCCCGCGTATCGAACTCCTTTTACAAGATTCCGATACAGTACAGAAAAATGGAAAATCTTCACATCGTTTTCTGGTTGTTCAAGGATGTATCCTGGTGTATGGGATGGGAGTTTTTAGGGGTCATTATGATTATTCCAACCTTGTTAATTTCAATTATCATTGCCTGGAGAACCCGAACAATCATGTCGGAATGGTGCCATAACCTGGCTATCACACTTTGGATTTCTGCCAATTCACTCTGGATGATAACGGAGTTCATTCATCTCGACAATTTGCCTCTAGGAGGTGGATTTACTTATAAACAACTTGCCCTCATACCGTTCATCGCAGGCCTTATAATAGTAATCTACTATTATCTAATCTGGAAACCAAAAAATCCTGAGGAAGAGGAGACGATGTAATTTTTTACTGTTGCTATCTTTCCAGTTTGACCAGACCGGAAAAAAATGTTGTTCCCAGTCCGAGTAATGCTATCAAGGTAAAAGACCAGCGCAGACTGAACATTTCAGCGATGAAGCCAATGATGGGAGGGCCAATGAGAAAACCAATAAATCCTATGCTGGAAACAGTTGCCAAATCAACAGATGGTGATAGGTTGGCGGATTTACCCGCTTTACTGTAAACAACAGGGATCACCGATGAAACACCCAATCCCACCAGCATAAAACCGATAGTAGCAGTTACCAAAGTAGGCAGGAGAACTGAAAGCAACAGACCGGTGGTAATCAACAAACCACTCACCCTCAATACTAATTTATTACCCAAGCGATTGATGAACCAATCGCCGAGAAACCTACCTCCTGCCATAGTACTCATGAAGGCGGCATAGCCAATTGCCACTTGATTTTTAGGCACCTGCAATACATGCTGGAAATAAACACCACTCCAGTCAAACATGGTGCCCTCACAAGCCATACAACAGAAAGCAATACATCCTAAGAGCAGTAATTCTTTTCCCGGAAGAACCCATCCTGAAGAAGTAGTAGTGGTTGCACCATCTCCTCTGATTAACCTAGGCAGTGCTGATAAAAGTAAGATTCCCGAAATGATGGCAATGATGGTAAAATGATGCCATAAAGTAAAATTCCGGCTAATGAATAGATTTCCCAGAAAAGCGCCTGTAAATCCGGCCAGACTCCAGATGGCATGAAAAGTTGCCATAATAGAGCGGTCATAGCTTTTTTCCACCCCTACTGCCTGGGTATTGATGGCAATGTTGCATAGATTACCCGTCATTCCGAAAAGGAACAACAAAAGCCACAACAGCCAGGTGGTTGTCATCATGGGAATAATACAGAGCAAGAGAGGGTAAAGTAGTAAGCCCAGAGCAGACATTCTCTTGCTCCCATATGTTGCGATCATCCATCCCCACAATGGCAGACTGATTAGAGAACCCGCGGGAAGAGCAAATAGAACAGCCCCCAACGCTCCATTTCCTAATTGATATAATTGTTGCACATCAGGAATACGGCTTGCCCAACTGGCAAAGGTCAGTCCGGCAGCAAAAAAAAGCAGGGAAACCGAAATACGGGGAGTTAATTGCAGGGGGAACATGTTGCAAAGATGAAAGAATTCAGCTAAACCGGGATAGAAAAAAGCTTGCGGCATTTGGGTTATATTTGCGGCAATATTTGGTTCCGGAGGCAATTCGGAATTCTCAGTTCTGGTCATGAAATTATAATATATGTATCGTTCGCACACCTGTGGGGAATTAAGATTGGGTCATGTTCAGCAAGAAGTTACACTTGCCGGATGGGTACAAACCATTCGCAAATTTGGATCTATTACTTTTATTGATCTGAGAGATCGCTATGGCATCACTCAATTACTTTTTGGTGAGGAACTCAATCAGCAATTAACGGAACAACCGGTGGGTAGGGAATTTGTTGTACAGGCAACAGGACTAGTAACCGAGCGGTCGAATAAAAATCCTCAGATACTTACAGGTGATATAGAAGTCACTGTTCAATCCTTCAAAATTTTAAACGCTTCTGCTGTACCTCCCTTTACCATACAGGATGATACTGATGGTGGTGATGATTTGAGAATGAATTATCGTTTTCTTGACTTACGCAGAAATGAAGTCAGGAAAAACCTGGAACTCAGGTATGCGGTGAACAGGTCTGCCCGTAATTTTCTGCACCAGCAAGGTTTCATGGATATTGAAACTCCTTTTTTGATCAAATCTACTCCGGAGGGAGCAAGAGACTTTGTAGTGCCTTCCCGGATGAATCCCGGACAGTTTTATGCACTGCCACAATCTCCACAAACTTTCAAGCAGTTATTGATGGTGAGTGGATATGATAGGTATTATCAGATTGTAAAATGTTTTCGTGATGAAGACCTGAGAGCCGACAGGCAGCCGGAGTTCACCCAGATTGATTGTGAGATGTCATTTGTAGAGCAGGAAGATATTTTACAGATGTTTGAACAGTTGATCAAACACATCATCAAAGTTGTAAAACAAATTG
>JBJTJJ010000027.1:0-1119 GCA_046095445.1 Sediminibacterium sp. | reverse complement strand
ATAGAAGCTGATGGTAATCCGCGAGAAGGGTTCTTGCAGGAGGCGTTCTTTGAGTTCCGCATTGGATACTCGGTTATGAAGTAGTGCCATAGATAACATTTTAGACAACCATTCCCGGGAGAATGAAAGTTCTTTTTAGAAAAGAGCTGCTGGCAGGGCAGCCAAAATGAATCACAAATGTAACTAATTTTCTATGGTATAGGGAGATTAACGATCAATTAATGGGAACACCATTCTAATTCCCGAAAGTGGTGTCTTTGAAATCTGAAAGCCCCTGACATAAGTTACCTGTATTACTTTCAAGATATTATTGATTCCGAAATAGGCTTCCGCATAATCTGTTACGCCACGAATATGTAATAGATTACAACCAGTTACAAAAAACCAATTCAATTTTTTAAATCCAGGTATCTTATTAGATAGCAATCCGTTCAATTTATACTCTACATGGCCTTCCAGCATAAAATTAGATAGGTGACTAAATTGATAGTAGGGTGCCAACTGGAATGAACTCATAAACGGGTTAGCCACTACAGTTTGGTTACCATTGATGTGCAGGAAATCCGGAAGATATGCCTTCGTTTGACCAATAAAACCTGCTGCAATCAAATTATATTCCAAGCTGCCTCCTGTTTTTAGATTAATTTCCTCATTAATTCCAAGTGACCAACGGTTAAATTGTACATCACTTCCGAACCATCCTGATATTCCGGAAGTAAATGAGGCGGAAATAGTAGGATAAGCAGTTTCTGCTAAAATTCGGGCATTGGGCAGTTCGATGTACTTGCCACCCGGTCTCCAGGTCAATGCCACCCTCATTTGTGTTGCCTGGTGGCGAGGCATACTAACACCTGCAGTTTCCCCCGGATCATTGGGGGTATAAATTCTTTTAAAAGGATTACTCCAATTGGCAGGATTCAACATGTTTCTAAGAGGGTATCTGTCTTGATACCGGAATGAAGCTATCAAGTTAACACCTTCTCGCAATCGAATGGATGTGTTCAAGTTGAAAAATTTGGCCTCAAAAATCTTCATGTGGTTAGCGCCATAGAAAAGAGTTGCGAATGTGTTGCTTCTTTCATCAATAGGATTCGATGGGTTGAATTGATACACTGCACT
>JBJTJJ010000026.1:0-3562 GCA_046095445.1 Sediminibacterium sp. | reverse complement strand
GGGTAAAAATACCTATTCGATGCTTGAGCCGCTATTCTACCTTTCGGGCCAATATGATCTTGGTAAGATGTTTTTTGGTCGGAATGGTTTGGCTCCAATTGAGCGGATGCCATATGCCTCCGCCATCCACATTAACCATCTATCAAATCCGGGCGGATGCCGACACTACAGACGAAATTTACCAAAGACTAATTCGTAACTACCGCCAGAGATGGAAGTTGATGGATCAGGTAATGGCTTATTCACCCACTAACTACTGGCAGAGTGCTACATCCCGGGTGCCGGTCATATCGAATTGGGTGGCGGATGCCCTGCTACATAGTGCCGAAAAGATGATCGGGAGGGTGCCAGATCTGGTATTGGTTAGCGTAGGTAACTTTTTTCAGCAACTACCCCGGGGAAACATCAGCTATCGGGATATTTACCGCTTATTTCCGGGGCATTATAGTTGGGAATTCAGGCAACTCCCCTTGCAAGTGATCGAACAGTTATTTGACACTACTATTTATCCCAAATCCTGGGGCATTTCAGCAGGAACTATCATTCAAAAAAGAACCGGACAAAAGATAAAAATTATTTGTCAGGGGGAGGAAGTTACTTCTACCGCTAAGTTAAATGTCATTCTGGTAAGAGAAAGTTGGGGGAATAACAATAAGTCTTATTTGTACCAAGATCACTCGCTTGTTGCACAGGGAAACAACCTACATGATTTCATTATTTCTTACTGCCAGACATTCACAGCGGCGGGAATTCCATTACGTATTTCTACTGAAAAAAGACTACTAACTTATGATTGATCGCAGAACATTTATTGCCAAAAATTTTTTCTCCTTGTTGGGATTATTTCAGTCCGTTGGCGTCCTTGATTTTTCGGAATTTCAAGGTAAATACAAAAGATGTGTGATAGTATATAGCGATGGAATGCATCCAAAATTGCACGAAGAGATGCAAGAGGCGAAAGCTGAAGAACGAATTGCCCTAAATCTGGCAAAAGTAAAGTTGATACAAAGCATCCGGGAGGAAGGTTTCCCGGTTATTTTGGTGGATGGCGGTAATATGATTTGCCCATTAACATCCAATAATTTTCCTGAAGTTGACAGCGAATATACTATTACTTCTTTGATGCAATATGATGCTGCGATACCTGGGGAATCTGAATTGGCTTCCGGCATACATGTTTGGAAAAAAATAGCATATCAAATAAAAATTTCCTGGCTGGCTTGTAATTATATAGTGAAAGATACTCCCTTTGAAAAATTGGTGAAACCCTTTATAGTAAAGGATTTCGGCGGAATTCGTATAGGAATTACCGGCATTGGAATGGAGCAGAGAGAAGGAGCGATGATCAATGGTTGGGAGACTGTTCAATTTATTCCACCTGTCATTGCATTGAATAGAACAGCTGCTGTTTTAAAGGAAAGAGGATGTGATTGGATTATATGTTTCAACCACGGAAGTAATAATTTTAAACAGACTAATTCTATGGACGCAATGCTTGCAAAAGAGAGTGAGCTGGTAGATTTGATTTTCGGGTGTCATGTCCGAAATTCAATTCCAGTAATTCGCCTATATACGAATAAATCGGGAAAAAAAACAGCAGTTTTTCAAATAAATGATCAAGAAAATTTTTTGGCAAGATTTGACCTTATTCTACCTGTAAAAGGGGGGAATAAAGGGCTGACTTTTAACGAACTAACGCAATTAAAAAAAAATGCAGAATAAAAAATTTTTTTTTCAACATAAAACCTACATATTCGCACTCCCAAGTTACTTTTTTTAAGTTTTCCACATACCTAAAAAATGTGTAACTTACCCGATACTAACTCAACATAAATTATTTTTCATCGTATGGCTAAGAGTGCAGAATCAGTTTGGTTGAATTGCTTGAGTATAATTAAGGACATTGTGGAGTGGCAGCATTTTAAAACCTGGTTCGAGCCTATCAAGCCCTTAGAGTTAAAAGGCAATGTATTATTAATACAAGTTCCCTCTCAATTTTTCTTCGAGTATCTGGAAGAGCATTATGTGACCCGCTCGCAAAGACCCTGAAGCGTGAATTAGGGAAAGAAGCCCGTTTGGAATACCGTATTTTGGTAGATAGCGGGAATGCCCGTTCCGGTTCTATGGATGTACCCGCCAGTCACATGCGGACTTACAGCAACAATGAGATGAATTTTCCGCTGGTGATTGATAGTCCGGTGAAAAATCCTTTTGTGATACCCGGACTTAAGAAGATGCAGATCGATCCTCAGCTAAATCCTATCTATACTTTTGATGCATTCGTAGAGGGGGACTGTAACAGGGTGGCCCGCAGGGCGGGAAAAACGGTTGCAGAGAAGCCCGGAAACAATTCTTTCAATCCCCTGGTAATTTATGGTGGGGTGGGACTAGGAAAAACCCATTTGGCCCAGGCCATTGGAAATGAGGTAAAGCGTTTACATCCCTCCAAGGTGGTATTATATGTAAGCAGTGAGAAGTTCATCAATCAGTTCCAGGACCATAGCCGCAACAATGCCATCAATGACTTTATACATTTTTATCAACTGATAGATGTATTAATAATAGATGATGTACAGTTTTTCAGTCGGGCTGAAAGAAGTCAGGATGCCTTCTTTGCCATTTTCAATCACCTGCACCAGAGTGGTAAGCAACTTGTATTGACATCTGACAAGGCGCCCAAGGATTTGGATGGCATGCAGGAGCGCCTGTTAAGTCGTTTCCGCTGGGGACTGAGTGCTGACCTGCAGATTCCGGATTATGAGGTACGTATTGAGATTCTGGAAAAGAAGATGAAAAATGATGGTTTGGACATGCCCCGCGATGTAGTAAAATATGTTGCTTACAATATCAATACCAACGTGCGTGAACTGGAGGGTGCCCTCATATCCTTATTGGCGCAATCCAGTCTCAACAAAAAAGATATAGATGTTGAGTTGGCCAAGAAGGTGCTCAGAAATTTTGTGAAGACCAGTAACAAGGAAATCACGATAGAAGCCATTCAAAAGATGGTTTGTGAATACTTTGATGTTTCTTATGATAAGTTGCTGCATAAAACCCGTAAAAGGGAGATTGTGCAGGCAAGACAGATCACGATGTACCTGGCAAAGGCATTCACCAAGAATTCCCTTAAGAACATTGGGGAGCATTTTGGAGGCCGGGACCATACTACGGTGATACATTCCTGCCAGACGGTAAAAGACCTGATGGATACGGATTCGTTTTTCCGCGAAAATGTAATGGAATTAACGCAAAAGGTTCAGTTGGCTGCCATGTAATAGGTGGCCATATCCGGCAAGAACAGTTGCCACAGGATACTGCGTACTTATTTTTGGCTATTCACTGAATGAAAATTATTTTTGCACCCCTGACAAAGGGAACCGGTGAGGTGGGTGAGTGGCTAAAACCAGTAGTTTGCTAAACTGCCGTACGGGTCAAACTGTACCGAGGGTTCGAATCCCTCCCTCACCGCTAGGGGCAGAAGCCCGCGGGAAGTAGCGCAGGCCGGTAGCGCACCTGGTTTGGGACCAGGGGGTCGCAGGTTCGAATCCTGTCTCCCCGACCA
>JBJTJJ010000025.1:0-2025 GCA_046095445.1 Sediminibacterium sp. | reverse complement strand
CAGTATGGCATTTTTACCTGCATAAGTTAGCTGTATTCCGGCTGCCGAATTGATGTTCCACTTGCGCAGCAGATCCTTCCCTTCAGTATAGTGTTTGTAGTCTGAAGAAACCAGCCAGGTATTCGCTTTCAGGGAAAGGGTAGGTTGAACGGATGCTTCTACAGCCAGCCCCCATTTTTTGCCCTCCAGCATCTTCCACTGAATGCCTACAGGAGCTGATACCTGATAGAGGTCATTATTAAGAATAGTTGATCTATAGCCATTGTTGTTGTTATAAGGAGAATAGAAGCTAATGGTTTCAACACCTCTATTATTAACCAGGGATAATGAAGAAAGGTCACGGGTTCGGGATACAAAGGTCTCAATGTCGTAGCGGCGCAAATTGAGTTGGACGCCGGTTGTCAGTTGCAGTGTTCTGCTGATGGAGTACAATACATTAAAACCTATTTCCCAACCCACTGCCGGACGGTGTCTTACAATATCATTCACTCCGGCAGGTACACTACTGCTGATAGGCAGATTGTTGGAAGAGATGTTGGCAGCATTATTGGAAAGATTGATCTCTTTCAGTTTGGTGTCTGTAAGTCGGCGATAACTAATCGATGAGGCAGCAAAAAATTGAAATCCAATGCGTGAACTCTTAGATTTAACCGGACCATTGCCGGAGAAAGGGAAAGCACGCAAGAAATCATCTACGGATTGTTGGGTATTTCCCTTGGCGGCAGCTATTTGATGAAGCGCTTCATTGCTGCTGATAGTTGCCGTATTTTCTTGTTCAGTCGAGGATCCATCTATCAATATAGATTCTACGGGCTTGCTGTTCATATCTATTGATGCGAGACCCGGAGTTGTTGAAGGAAGTAGTGTATTGGAAAATTCTTTCAATGGCTGAACAGCACCTCTCTCAGCAGCAATAACTGGTGATTGCTCGATTCGTGAATGCCCGGTTGACATTTCTTCCGGTAAAGATACCGGCTGTAATGCCGCGATAGTAGTTAGAGTAATATTGTCGGGAGCAATACTGCTGAGATAACTATTATTTTTTTCATCGGGGGTAAGTTCCTTTTGTATGGTTGGCTCGACAGATGCTGCAGAAAATTTGAAGGGGGTAAGTGGTAACCGGTGATCGTTGGGGCGATTGTTAAGCAGGGTTGAGATGGTAAGGGCAGAAATAATAAATAGTGAAATGAAAGTCAGTGCTGGCCAGGAACGATTTCCATGTATATCCGTTCTG
The DNA here is from genome assembly GCA_046095445.1 of Sediminibacterium sp. GTDB lineage: Bacteria > Bacteroidota > Bacteroidia > Chitinophagales > Chitinophagaceae > Sediminibacterium. The sequence goes on along the minus strand of JBJTJJ010000025.1, from coordinate 791 downwards.
ATCCGGTTCCAAACCTGGTCAGATGGATACATGCGATGACCCTTTACAGATTCCTGTAAAAACTCCTCGAAGGTTTCGTCCTGTAACTGTTTTTTATTCATTCCTTTTTCTATTCCAATTATTGAGCAGATGCCAGCCAGGGTAGGTCTTCTCCTGTATTGGGTTGCTCAATGATTCTCTTTTTAATCAATATACCTTCCAGCATCGATTTAGAGCGGGTGTATTGACTTCGGCTGGTGCTTTCACCAATCTCCAGCATTTCTCCAATTTCACGATGACTATATCCCTCTATTGCGTACAATATCAAAACAGTTCTATATCCCACCGGCAACAAACGAATACATTCCACCACTTGCTTTGCCTGCATCAGAGAAGGTATGGTCTCTTCTTTTACCTGCACGATGTCGGCTTCCGTTAATTCAATGTTGTCATTGAATTTTTTATTCCTTTTCAAAAAGTTGATACAGGTGTGAACGATGATCCTCCTGATCCAGCCCTCGAAAGAGCCCTTGTTTTGAAAAGTATGTATGTGGGTAAAAACTTTGATGAACGCCTCCTGGAGCATGTCCTCCGCATCTTCCCTGTTGGGGGAAAAACGGTAACAGATGCTCAGCATCTTCGGGCTATACTGGTTGTACAATTCCCTTTGTGCTGCTGCATCATTTTCAAGACATCCGGCAATAATGGCCTGCTCCGTCATGAGGGTAAGTTGATACCCTAAATATAGACATTTTTTTCAGCCCAACGCTGCATCTGATAGATGAGCAAATATGCATAAAAAAATATATGCA
>JBJTJJ010000024.1:0-4749 GCA_046095445.1 Sediminibacterium sp. | reverse complement strand
CCATAACTCTTACCGAGTGAGGCATTGAATTGACTGATGTCAATTGTAAACTGATCGGGGGAGGTGGTGTTCATGTTCCCACCAAAATTGAAGGAATTCCAGAGGATGCGTTTGGCCTGCCAGGGCTTAACTCCGTAGGCGAATTGCTCAGGGAAGCGTTTTGGATCTGCCGCTGCAGTGAAAGCCTCCGCACCTAGTATGCCTGAAGCTGAATGGTGTCCATGACCTGCGCGGGCATCGCCCGGAAAACGATTGATGATGATGTCCGGTTGATATTGACGAATCATCCACACCACATCACTCAATATTTTTTCTTTGTCCCATATACGCAATGCCTCTGCTGCACTCTTGCTGTAACCAAATTCATAGGCACGCGTGAAATACTGTTCAGCACCATCCTGGCGGCGGGCAGCCAGCAGTTCCTGTGTTCTGATAAGGCCGAGTTCAATTCCCTGCTCCGGACCAATCAGATTTTGTCCGCCATCACCCCTGGTAAGACTCAGGTAAGCGGTGCGGTAAAGTTTTTCTTTAGCAAGGAAAGGGAGGAAGGTATTGTTCTCATCATCCGGATGGGCAGCGATATACCATACGCTTGCCAGTACCTTCAGCTTTTTCATGTTCCGGTGAATATCAACACTGGTATGGGTTATGGGCTGCTGTGCAGTTGATGTAATTACCACTGACATCAAAATCACACATAACCAACCACTCAAAGAAAATATAATGTTAGTTTTCATATTTCAATACTACTGCTGTTTGATAGAATAGATCAACGCCCACTTAAAAATACTGCGTTGGCGAAAAGCAATTTTCCATTCTCCCAAAAATTCCGGAAGAGTGGATTTTCTGCAAAGTAAATGACTTGTCCGGCACCCAATTCCTGCACACCGATGGAGAGAACATCCTTTAATTTATTTTTAACCAGTACACCTACGAAACCGGACTGGTAGCCATCTTTTTTAATGACGCCCACATTCCAGCCATCTTTTAAAAACTCATATTGTGCACCACTTTGCTTCAGGGTATAATAAAAATCCGGGTAACCGTATGCCAGCGGATGGGTATTGTCGAGTTCTACTTTATAGATGGCACCCTCTACAGATGAAGAGGCAGCTTCAAATTCGGCATCACCGTATTTTTTTAAAGATGCATATTCTCCTTTATCTGAAGATCTGTCTTCCTTCATCTTGATTCCCCAGTCCCCGGCAGCCGCCATGAAAGAGATGGCAGATTTCAAAGCAATTATTTTTCCGCCATTGCGCGCAAAATCCTTCAACTTATCCATCATAGTTTTATCGGCGGACCAGGCACGGTAGTTCCCATCGGGCAGAATCAATACGTTGATATTTTTCATGTTCACCCGCGCCAGATCGGAAGCATTGATGAGTGAAATGGGATAGTTCAGTTGGCGCTCAAAATAATGCCATACTTCGCCCACAGAGAGAGACGAGGTAACATCGCCGGTAACCATTGCGACTTTTATACCGGGCAGTGCTACTTTCATATCAGGTGAGCCGAAGTCAATTCCCTTTTCCATGAATCCGGTTTCAACGCCTGTGGCCTGAACATTGAATTGACGACAGATTTCCTGAGTGGTAGCATTCCAGTTGGTTGGATTACCGGTAGCGATTACCACAAGTGTTCCGCGTGGGTATTCTTTGGATTGATAGGTAAATGGTTTGGAGGCAAAGCGCACCTTGATATTGTTGGCAAGCAGCGATGCCAATACGCGACCGGACTGGAAAGAGGTATAAGGTATGAGCAAGCCATATCCTTCATTGACAGTTGTGATGGTGGCAGTATTTTCCTCAGCGCGGATGTCCAACTTCTCTTTTACACCATAACATTTGATGCCATATACGAAGGGTAAAGACCAGGCAGTGATGTCATAGGTATTAGAGTCCGTAACAACGGTTTTTGGTTCGAACAACACACGGGCCAACACTGAACGGGTTTGTGATCCGCTGATAGCAATGTGGTGACCTTCGTTGACAAAACTTTCTTCCTCACCGGAAAAATATTGGTATCCTTTAAAATTATTGTTGCTGACGGCACCAAAATTTATTTCATTGCGGCGCAGCAGGTCTTTCAGTGCATTCAATTTGGAAGCATCGCTGGTGGTTAGCACATAGGTTTTAAATTCAGCGCCCTGACCTTTGCGGGCATCGTCAAAAAAATTATTGAATTCCTTCAGCAATTTTTCCTGGTTGGAACTGGCTACCTCGATGGTGGAGATACCGGTGGTATAGTGGTGGCGGGCGCGATCGACCAGGGTCAATGTATCATTATCAGCTTTGATGATGCCTAGTCCGGCGCGGCCACCTCCGGCCTGTTCATAGGTCATGCCGATGGCACCATTGTAAATCGGATAAGTGTCACCATAGGAAGGATACAGCAGATCGTAGCGCTCTTTGGTATAAAACAGCCAGCCATTCTTGTCGAAATAGCGGGCATTGTTTTTACCGATCTGTTGTTGGAAGTCCCGCTGCCATTTGGTGATAACCTCATGATAAGGTTGTGCAGCAGGGGCAAAGTAATAGGGACCATTGATGCTTTGTTCATGAAAATCTACGTGAACCTGTGGCATCCACTGGTTGTACATTTTCATGCGTTGACGGGTCTCCTCCTGGGTCTGCCATGCCCAGTCCCTGTTCATATCAAAATAATAGTGGTTGCTTCTTCCACCGGGCCAGGGCTCGGCATGTTCACGGGCATTCGGGTCAGGATTGTACTTGTCACCGGCTACTGAGTTATACCAATTCACGTAACGGTCGCGGCCATCGGGATTAATACAAGGATCCATGATGATCAGGGTATTCTTCAGCCAATTGTTTACCTGCTGGTTGTTAGGGTCTGCCAGGGTATGGAGGGTGAGCAAGGATGCCTCGGTAGAAGAAGATTCGTTGCCGTGTACATTATAGCTCAGCCAAACTATCACGGGCAAATTGCGGATGCTATTGCTGCCGTTCACTAACGACAGATTATTGGTACGGATGGACTCCAGTTTTTGCAGGTTCTCCGGAGTTCCGATAAAAGCCAGCATCAGGGGTCTGCCCTCATAGGTGGTACCATATTGCATCAGTTTAACCCTGTTGGGTTGTTGCTGAGCAATTAGTTGGTAGTAATCTACTACCTGGTGGTGACGGGTAAAGCGGGTGCCCACGCGGTAGCCCAGGAATTCCTGCGGAGAGGTGAGTGTCTGCGCAGAGATAGACATTGAGATGAAGGATACTAGAAGGAGAAAATAAAAACGCGTCATGGTAATATGAAATAAATGATTAATTGTTGTGGAAAGCGGGTATTGTGAACAAGTGAAAGTAAGCAAGAATTTGATGCCGAAAAACGGATTTTATACCAAGTTAATCACACTGTACCTCAGGGACTTAAACATGCTGCAAAAACATTTAATTTTCCGGCATGAAAAAGACATCCCTCCTTTTTTCCTTCCTCCTGCTGTTGCATGGGGTGGAAGCACAAAAGTCCGGCTCCTGGGTAGGCCCCGGCAAGGCGATAGATCCATATCGCTATACAATTGTTAAGTCAGCTGTTTTTCAGCAGGCATCGGTAGCATCGGCACATCCATTGGCCAGTCAGGTAGGTGCTGTTGTGATGAAGAATGGGGGAAATGCTTTTGATGCGGCGATTGCGGTGCAGCTGGCATTGGCAGTTGTTTATCCCGGTGCGGGCAATTTAGGGGGTGGTGGTTTTTTGCTGGCGCGGAAGGCGGACAAGGAATTGGTAGGGATTGATTATCGCGAGGCAGCACCGGGGAAGGCGAACCGTGATATGTACCTGGATAAGAACGGACAAGTACAATTGAATTTATCACAATCAGGTCACTTGGCATCGGGTATTCCGGGAACAGTGGCGGGATTATTCGCTACTATGGAGCATGCCCGATTGCCTTTTCGGGTGTTGATACAACCCGCGATTGATCTGGCGGAAAATGGTTTTGTGATTACGGAAAGAGAAGCCGGGGGGTTGAATGGAATTCGGGAGTCGGTGATTAAAAACAGTACAAGACCTACTGCATTTGTGAAGCAGGAAAAATGGAAGGCAGGAGATACGCTCGTGCAGAAAGAGTTAGCGGGCACTTTGCGCCGCATGCAGAAAGATGGGGCAGGAGGATTTTATGAGGGAGAAACGGCCAAGTTAATTGTGGAAGAGATGAAGCGAGGGAATGGGATTATTTCAAACGAGGACCTCAGCAATTACACTGCGAAATTGAGGAAGCCGTTGGAATTTAAATACCGAGATCACCAGGTAATCAGTTTTGCTCCACCCAGCAGTGGAGGTTTGTTGATCGGACAAATGCTCAAGATGATTGAGAAGTTTCCGGTGAAGGAAATGGGCTTTCAGACGCCGGCGAGTGTGCAGTTGATGATTGAGGCTGAGCGCAGGGCTTATGCGGACAGGGCAGCTTACATGGGAGATCCTGATTTCTTTCCTGTGCCGGTAACAACATTGCTGAGTGATACGTATCTAACGCAACGCATGGCGGATTATGTAGCTGATAAAGCAGGCAGTAGCAGTATGGTGAAGGCAGGAGTCATAAAGGAGAGTGAGCAGACCACGCACATCAGTGTGATGGACAAGCAGGGTAATATGGTGGCAGTTACGACCACCTTGAATGGGGGTTATGGAAGCCGCACAGTAGTAGGAGGAGCAGGATTTTTACTGAATAATGAGATGGATGATTTCAGTGTGAAGCCCGGCGTACCGAATATGTATGGTGCTGTGGGTGGGGAA
>JBJTJJ010000023.1:0-3803 GCA_046095445.1 Sediminibacterium sp. | reverse complement strand
CCAATATAAAGTTCATTGTCTTTCATTCCACGTGCGAGGTGGGACAAGTATTTTTGTTTTTGCGCTTCTGAACCATACGCCTCTAATCCCCAGCAAACAAGACTGTTGTTTACGCTCATGCACACGCTGGTACTGGCATCTACTTTGCTGATTTCTTCCATCGCCAGTACATAACTAATGGTATCCATACCGGCACCCCCATAGTTAGGATCAACCATCATTCCCATAAAACCCAGGGAAGCTAATTTTTTCACTTGCTCGAGAGGAAAACGTTGATGCTCATCTCTTTCAATTACCCCCGGTAAACATTCATTTTTGGCAAAATCACGGGCTGCCTGGCGAATCATTTGGTGCTCTTCCGATAACTGAAAATCCATACTGCGTATTTTTTCACAAAAGTAAGCTAACAAACGTTAGGATAAAAAAGATGTTGAAAAATCGTGGTGGAATCGGGTGAACAAGCAGGTAAAAGATACCTTTTCATTATCCGTTGAATTCTTTAAAAATATTTGCGCTGCAAGTCAAACAAAACCTGCTTATCGGTTTCAGTTAATCTCCGTGTAGTATCCTGCATGAAATGTCGCTTAAACGCCCTGATGGCTGCCGTTGTATCCCGCATATCATAGCCGATGATGCGCAAGGCCTGTAAATGATTGAAATCAGGGGGGACAGCAGCCAGGGAATCATTGTACCAGAGGCCAAAACCCTGAGATGCCAGTAATTTCCAGGGAAAGCGAAAATTGGGGTCATTCTTACGGGTAGGTGCAATATCTCCATGTCCGATAAAATGGGCTGCCGGAAGATTATATTGTTTTTTAAGATTTCCCAGCAAGCTCAGCAGACTATTGACCTGCAGACTATCAAAGGATTCAAATCCATTATTATCCAACTCAATTCCTATAGACAGGGAATTGATATCAGTCATGTTTCCCCATCGACTTACACCGGCATGATTAGCACGTAAATAGTCGTTGAGCATGTGATGTATGGTACCATCTTTGCAAATGACATAGTGAGCACTCACCTGAGCAGCAGGTGTGATAAAAGTCTTCAGTGTTTGGTCACATGAATTTTGAGCAGTATGGTGAATGATTACATATCCGGGTCTGCGCCAATTAAAGTTAGTTGTTCCTACCCAGTAGGGTGGTTGAACGATGGTATCAGAGACCGGAACATTAGGTTGATTTCTAAGGTCCTTGATCATTTGCTTTAATTGCTGTCGCTGTTGTTGATTCGATGAACGGTAGGGGTTAGGATGACAGGCAATCAACAAAAAGAAGAGTAAGGAAGCCAGAAAAATGTCATTCAAATATGATACGGAAGCAGTTTTCAAGGTAAAATGTCTTTGATGGTGAAGTGAAAGTAGCTACCTAACTTTGAAAAAAATAGAAAAAATATGTCAATGCATTTGGGTAGATCATCTTTTGGTCACCCCGATAACCTGGGTCGGGTGTTGAGTAGGGAGGAAGTAATGGAATGGCTGAACAGTTGGGTATTGAATCCCCGTCTGCAATTGCACATGCTGCAGGTAGGTCATTTGATGGGATGCTGGGCTCTGGAAAAGGCAGGTACCAGTGAATCTGATGCCTGGCGCTGGGAAATGGCCGGAATTTTACATGATGCAGATTGGGACCAGTGGCCGGACACACATTGCAGAAAAATTGTTGAAGCATTGGAGGAGAAACAAATAGATCCTGAAATTATTCATGCCATTGCTTCTCATGGTCATGTTCATTTTGGTGTGGAACCCGTTACCGATATGGATAAAATGCTCTATGCCTTTGATGAACTATCTGGATTTATTCATGCGTATTCGCTGATGCGACCCGGTGGTTATATCGACATGGACATCAAAGGCGTGAAAAAAAGATTAAAAGACAAAGCATTTGCAGCAGGAGTTTCCCGAGAAGATATCAGTGATGCCTGCAATCGTGCCAATATTAGTCTGGATGATCTAATAGCTTTTATCATTCCCAGACAAGCAGCAAAAACCGCCGCATTGAGTGTTTGACAATCTTTAAATTTTAATTCCATCATACAATGATCAAAAAAATGATACGCATTAATTGGATAGTAGGATGTTGTCTGTTATTAGCTTCTACCAACATTTTTGGACAGGAAGTATTGTCCGCTCGGGATCAGGCAGCCCTTACAGATGAATTGTTGCAGGATAGATTCGAGCATTTACTTCCTGAACTCATGAAGAAGACAAACATTGATTGCTGGGTGATTATTTCCCGCGAGTACAACGAAGATCCTGTATTGAAAACCATGTTGCCCGCGGAGTGGCTGTCTGCCAGAAGAAGAACTATGTTGGTATTTGCTTTGAACGCCGCAACGGGTAAAGTGGACAAACATGCTATAGCCCGCTATGCAGTTGGCAGTTCAATACCCGGCTCATGGGACATGCAAAAATATCCCAATCAATGGGAGGCATTGGTTCAACTACTCGCCAATAAAAAAATACAAAAGATTGGCTTGAATTATTCTCAGGATTATGGCCATGCAGATGGAATCAACCGAACAGAATATGATTTATTCCTCCAATACCTGCCTGATAGCTTGCGAAAGAAAATTGTGTCTGGTGAACCACTAGCAGTGGCCTGGCTGGAAACACGAACAGAAAGAGAGATTGCACTCTACCCGAAACTTATTCAATTGACCCGCAACATTATCCGGGAGGGCTTTTCTGAAAAAATCATTAATCCGGGTGTAACTACCACTGATGATTTAGTCTGGTGGTTCCGCCAAAGAATCCGGGATGCGGGTTTGGATACCTGGTTTCATCCATCCGTCTCTATACAAAGAAGCGACTCTATCACTTTTAATCACCTGCAGGCTTTTTCCAATCGACCCCGCTCGCAGACAATTTTACCCGGTGACCTGCTTCATGTAGACATTGGCATCACCTATCTCCGCTTAAATACTGATATTCAGGAACATGCATACCTCTTGAAGCCGGGAGAGAATGATGTACCCACTTCATTGACCCGCGCATTTGAAAAAGCCAACCGATTACAAGATCTTTTAACGGAACAATTCAAAGAGAATCGAACCGGTAACCAGGCATTGGCAGGCGCTCTTGCTAAAGCAGCCACTGAAAGTATTAAAGCAACTATCTATTCACATCCTATTGGTTTTCATGGTCATGCTGCAGGACCAACCATTGGATTGTGGGATCAACAACAAGGGGTACCTGGCTCCGGTGACTATCCTTTTCATCTAAATACTGCCTATTCTATTGAGTTAAATGCAGCATCCTACATTCCTGAGTGGAAGAAGGAGATAAGAATCATGCTGGAACAGGATGGCATCTTCACCCGTGAGGGTTTTAGGTACCTGGGCGGAAGACAAAAACAGATATGGCTTATTCCAGATAACCCATCGGTAAGGGAGAATTAGAGAAATAGTTGATCCCCGAAGCAACATTTTCAAGGATTGTGTGTCTTACTTTTATACCTCATGTAAAATCTATTGATATGAAAAGAAGAGAATTTTTAGGTACCCTAACAGCTCCTGTTGCGGTCGCCTGCACTGCCTGCATGGCTGCTGCATGTTCGAAATCCTCTGATGGAGGAGGTGGCAATAACCCACCCCCACCCCCACCACCTTCCAATGTAAATTTTACCATCAATCTGAGCACTCAATTGGTAGCAGTAGGCTCCTCTTTATCTCAAAGTGGCGTAATTGTTGCCCGACTTGCAGCTGCTAATCAGTCGTCTTCTTTCGTAGCTGTGCAGGAATCATGCACCCATCAGGGAACCAATATTAACTTCTCTGCTGCCAACAATCAATTTGTTTGC
>JBJTJJ010000022.1:0-1040 GCA_046095445.1 Sediminibacterium sp. | reverse complement strand
TCACCGGGCTGTAGATTCAGTTGTTGCACTGCCGTGCCATTGGGGCGAAGCCTGGGGTCTAAATTGGAATTGTTCTGAATGCCGCTGGCATAATGATTGACCACTGCCTCCAATGAACGAAACTTTCCATTGTGCATCATTGGTCCATTGGGTAACCCAGTACTATTAAAAAGATCGCGTAAAGAAGGAGCACGGGTATTATTCAAATCCTGCACAGCACCTGCCAAAGGTGCGATGACTCCATTGTTTCTTGAATTAGGCGCGATGTCAAACTCCGGTGCCGCATGACAGGTATTACAACCTAAACCGCCGGTAGTACGAATACTGTTGGCATCAAAATCGGGCCTGTCAATGAATAATCCCTTACCCAGGTTTTCTTCAGCACTGAAATTGGGAAAATTTGTTCTATCGTTATTTACTTGTGTCCGACCGGCATCATATTTTGAATCGAATGATTGGATGCTTCTGATAAAATTCGCAAGACATTCCTGCATCCTCGCTTCAGTGACAGTCACATCACCATATACTGCTGTAAACAATTCTTTGTAATAACCGATTCCCTGCAATTTGGTTAACAAGGTAGCCATATTACCCCTGCCTGTCTGCCCACTAAAGCCCATCTCGTTGTGCGCAACAATGGGTTGGGTAGTTTGTGCCTCCAGGGTGGCAGCTCTCTCGTCCCAAAAAAAAGTGGGTTCAACAGCAAATCGGGCATTGATGAGGCGCATGGTATGGCGGTCGGTGGTGCCACCTAAAATACCATTACTGGCAAGAGCAGTATCAGAAAAAGCAAAGGACTGCTGGTGGCAACTGCCACAGGAAATGGTATTGGTAACACTCAGGTTCTTATCGTAGAAAAGTACCCTACCCAGACTGGCCTTGGCATTGTTGATGGGGTTGTTCGGACTATTGTTCTTCTGGATATAGGCAGGTACTGTCTGACCCGCGTAATTGGTCCAGCTATCCGGATTAATCTCTGCTCCAAATGCTGCTTTGATAGCCGGATAGGATTCACCGGTACCGGAACCATCTTTTTTACA
>JBJTJJ010000021.1:0-1274 GCA_046095445.1 Sediminibacterium sp. | reverse complement strand
CTATATATATAGCCGGGTTCAAAGTGCTACCCTTTTGTTAGATAGACCACTGCAAGGTCAGTCCCCCTACCTCGTGAATGCCTCTCTTTTGTACGACCATGAAAAATCTGGTACTACTGCGACCTTGCTTTTCAACCAGATCGGTCGTCGCGTAACTTTCGTGGGTAGTCTCGATCAACCTGATATCTACGAATCTGCCCGTCAGATATTTGACTTCCAATTCACCAAGAAACTAGCGAAGAACAAAGCCGAGTTGCGATTCACCGTGCAGGATATTTTGAACAGAAGACTCTATTTCTACCAAAACCCTGATGGCAATGTCAATTTGGATAGGAAAAATGATCCTTTCCGCTTCAGCAGACAGTTTGGTACCAATTTCAGTCTGGTATTCGGATATAACTTATAATCCAAGTCAATCAATCATTATAAAAAAAACAACCACTTCGATAAATCAACTACCATGAAAAAGTTGCTCACCCTCAGTTTAGTACTTACCATCGTTGTTATCTCCTCCTGCCGCAAAATCGAAATGGACGGAGGTACAGCAACAATAGTACCTCCACCTCCAGGTCCATCAACAGGACAAACCATTACGATCAAAGGTCGTATTGACAAAGACACTGTATTGAAAGCCGGTAATAATTATATCCTTTCCGGTCTCGTTTACATGGTGAACAATGCAACCATGCGCATTGAACCCGGAGTTACAGTTAAAGGTGATTACCAGGGAAGCAATGTGGCTGCTTTGGTCATTTCCCGTGGCGCCAAATTGGTTGCTAATGGTACCCAGGAAAATCCAATCGTATTTACATCCAACTCTCCTGTTCCCCGTTCGGGTGACTGGGGTGGTGTTGTAATTTGCGGAAAAGCCAGTATCAATACAACTTATTCCGGTTCTATCACAGGCGTGGTTACAGGACCAGGCACTTATCAGGTAGAAGGTGGTGTCGACAATGCTTTCGGTGATGGTATTGCCGGCGGCGGTACAACCCCCAACGATGATGATAGTTCAGGTGTGCTTCGTTATGTGCGTATAGAATATGCCGGATATGCCTATCAGCCGGATAGAGAAATCAACAGCCTGACGATGGCTGCTGTTGGTCGCAAAACTGTCATTGAATATGTACAAGTAACTTATGCGAAAGACGATGCTTTCGAATGGTTTGGCGGTACAGTGAATTGTTCGTACCTCGTTGCTTACAAAACACAGGATGATGATCTGGATGCAGATAATGGCTATAGCGGAAGAGTACAGTTTGCTATTGTATTAAGAG
>JBJTJJ010000020.1:0-3334 GCA_046095445.1 Sediminibacterium sp. | reverse complement strand
TATCTGCGATGAGCAAACCACCGCTTCTCATTCGGGGCATGACCAGATCATAATAATTGATATAACCTGTTTTATCAGCATCGATAAAAACTAAATCCCAGGTGATATTGATTTGTGGTATGATTGCCGCCGCTTCTCCCTGATGAAGATGGATTTGGTGTGCATAGTTACTTTTATTGAAATACTGTTGTGCCGTCACTACCTCTTCAACTCTATTTTCAATAGTGTGTAATTCGCCGTCCTCGCTCAATCCCTCACAAAGACCTAGTGCACTATACCCTGTGAAAGTTCCTATTTCGAGTACAAATCGGGGTGAAATCAATTTCGAAAGCAATGCCAACAACCTTCCCTGCACATGACCGCTTAACATGTGTGCTTTTGGATGATTTTTTTGCGTGGCATCAGCGATCGCAGCCAATAATTCCGATTCCGGACTGCTGTATTGATCTGCAAAGGCTTCTGCGGCAGCACTTATTAATTCCATGCTGCAAATATCCGGCTTTTTTTTAGCTCTTTTTAGTGGTTGAAAGTAAAAATAAGCCGGCAAAAGTAATCAGTCCGTTGATGAGCAGTAGTTCAATGCCAATCTGGTAGCCGTCGAAGAGGATAGGAGCTTGTTTACTCAACAAGTAACTCAGGGCCGGAGCCAGTAATGCCAATGCCGTAATACCTATATGGTCAGGTAAACTCCGTTTGGTAAAAATTCCAAATGCGAAGAGTCCCAACAAGGGCCCGTAGGTATAACCTGCCAGATCAAGAATAATGTCAATGATGCTATTGTCATTAATCTTGTAAAAAACCAGAATACAAATGAGGAAGACAAATGTAAAGCTGAAGTGTACAGTAAGACGGGTCTTCTTTTTTTGTTGTTCGGTCCAACCTTCTCTTTGTTGTAATCCCAAAATATCGATGCAAAAAGATGAGGTGAGTGCTGTTAATGCACCATCGGCACTTGGAAACAGTGCTGAAATAAGTGCAATAATGAATAAAATACCGATAGCAGGAGGCAAATATTGCATCACGACAGAGGGGAATACTTTATCTCCAATGATATTTTTTTGGTCCAATATAAGCTGATGAACATTTTTTCCATTCAGCATTACCTCCTGATAGGCCCCACCTTTGGAAACTGCAAATAGATACAATAAACCACCTAAGAAAAGGAAAAGAACCAAAACTGAAACCAGCACTACTGCAAGTGACAAAACATTCTTTTGGGAGTCACCCAATCTTTTTACACTGATATTTTTTTGCATCATTTCCTGATCCAATCCAGTCATAGCAATTGTGATGAAGGCGCCACCGATAATTTGTTTGAGGAAAAATCCTTTACTATTGACATCGGTATTGAATATTTTTAGGTATCCGGCATCATTCATTTGGGTGATGGCCTGTCCCATGCTCAGGTTCAATTGATTCAGGATATAGATTACACACACCACCAAACCTGCAATCATCAGTGAGGTTTGAAGTGTATCAGTATAAACAATGGTTTTCACACCCCCTTCAAATGTGTAGAGTAGAATCATCAGCAAAATGATGGCTGCAGTAACAATAAAGGGAACACCCATCTGATCCAGAATAAAAAACTGCAGCACGTTGATAACAAGATACAAACGGGCGGTGGCACCTACTGTTCTGCTAATGATAAAGAAAAGAGCGCCGGTTTTATAAGCAGTTTTTCCAAAACGCTGCATCAGGTAGTGATAGATAGAAGTCAGGTTCAGTCTATAATACAGAGGTAATAAAATAAAAGCAATAACTGTATAGCCCAGCAAATAGCCCAGTGCTACTTGTAAATAAGCAAAACCTTTAAAACTTCCTCCGGCCAGATCACCCACTCCCCCGGGTACACTCACGAATGTAACACCACTGAGAGAGGTGCCAATCATGCCGAAAGCAACCAGCATCCAGTTACTGTTTTTATTTCCAATGAAAAAGGATTCATTGGTACTGTTCCTGCCCGTGTACCAAGCCACGGCCAGCAGAATAAGAAAATAACCGATGACAAAACTGAACAGTAAGATGGGTGACATAAAGGTGGTTTGTGTACAACAATGAAGTATTCTGTAAAGATGTAAAAAATATTTCACCTATTTTTCCATTTTATTTGAATAAAGATGGTCGAGAAGATTGCAGTTTTTTGTGGGTCAAAACCGGGGAATTCCCCCTTGTTTGTCAGTCATGCCCGACAATTGGGTGGATTACTGGCACGCAATAGGATTACACTTGTTTATGGTGGGGGAAGTGTTGGCATCATGGGTACCATTGCGGATGCAGTTATGGAAAGGGGCGGACAGGTAATTGGTGTTATCACGGAATTATTGCTTACCTGGGAACAACAACATACAGGCATTACTGATTTACGGGTCGTACCGGATATGCATACCAGAAAAAAAATGATGTACGAATTGAGTGATGCCGCCATTATACTACCGGGCGGAAACGGGACCCTAGATGAACTGTTCGAGATGCTCACCTGGAATACACTCCAGATCCATGATAAGAAAATTTATTTGCTCAACTCGGGTGGGTTTTATCAGAACCTGATTGCTCATATGCACAGCATGCAGTCCGAAGGTTTTTTATATGAGCAATGGACAGACAGACTTATTATTGCAGGAACACCCGAGGAAATTATCTCCTCCCTGAACGAAAATAAATCCCAAAACCCGCTCTAATAACTGGAAGTGGGTCATTGAACTGGTCTCTGTAAGGTGAGTTTGGATTTTGTAATACATCCATCATCAAAGTAAAGTAAGTATATCTACTTCCTATCATGCGGGTACCATAGCCGATACCCACCAGCAGACTCTGTGCAGAATAACTGTACTTAAAAGCCTGTTGAGTGATTACATTTTTTTGTGCAGAACTAATCCAATTGTATTCCGGCTGTACCTGTAGAAACAAAAAATTCACTGGCCAGATACGGGTAAAAATCCCCCCACCATAATTCACATTCCTATAGCGAATTGAGCTGAAATCAGTTGCATTCTGTGAGAAATAGTTAAAATTGGCAGCAATACCAGCATCCAGCCATCGTGTCAGACTATATCCGAATTCAGGGTTGACACCGATGTTAAAAGATCTATTGGCAAATCCCAGGTTCAGATTGGCCCCGAAAAACATGTTTTGCTTTTTTAAACCCCTTCCATCCTCATCTATCCCATTTTGGGCAGAAACCTCTATACAAGCCAGGAAAAAGAAGGGTAAGAGGAAATATTTTCTCATAAAAATTTCTGGTATCCCTCAAACCTACTACTATTCCACAAAGACCTGCTAAATGGACTTATAAAAAAATGTTAGCATTTATTGCCCTCCTTCATAATCAACC
>JBJTJJ010000019.1:0-3355 GCA_046095445.1 Sediminibacterium sp. | reverse complement strand
GTTGCTCCAATCTATTGGATGGGAAGATGATACTTTCATTGAATGTAATCCAGGTAGCTCTGCTGATATTCTGCAATGGATTTTGGAAAAACGTTGGGCGCTTCGTCCGGGTGACAGGGATATGATTGTCATGTTGCACGAGCTGGATTATCTGTCAGATAATAAAAAATATCGCTTGCAATCTCAATTAGTCGTAGAGGGTGATGACAGTTTGCATACAGCGATGGCTAAAACTGTTGGGTTACCGCTGGGAATTGCAGCGGTGCTTACGCTAAAGGGTGTGATAAAAAGCAGGGGATTGCATGTTCCTGTACAGCCAGATATTTATCAACCTGTTTTACGTGCATTAGATGAACAAGGTATTCGTTTCAAAGAGAGGGTACTTGAGATCAATTAATGCTTTTGCTTTTTCCCTTCTTTTTTATTGTTATCACTCTTTAAAACCCACTCATAATCGAGTTGTCTTTTGTCCAGATTTGCTGCAACGACACGTATGGTTACTTTATCTCCCATCCTAAAGACCCGCCCGCTTCGCCTTCCTGTAAGGCAAAAATCATCTTCCTGTAAACGGAAGTCATCATAATCCGTTAAGCTGAGTATGCTCACTAAACCTTCGCATTTATAATTGATTGTTTCCACCCAAAAGCCAAAAGAAGCAACACCACTTATTACCCCTTCCAGTACTTCACCCAAATGATCTTGCATGAATTCCACCTGCTTGTATTTATTACCGGCACGTTCACATTCCATTGCTGCTCTTTCCCGCTCACTGCATTGAACACATTTTTCCTCCATTTTTTTATCGGGACGTATTTTGCCCTCCAGTACTTGCTGTAAAATCCTATGAACCAGAATATCAGGATATCGACGAATAGGGGACGTAAAATGACAATATAGATCGAATGCCAGTCCATAATGCCCTATGTTATTCGGGGAATAAATGGCTTTGGACATCGTTCTGATACCTAATTGCTCCAGCACATGTTGTTCAGGTTTGCCCACTACATCATCGAGCATTTGATTGAAACTCGTGGCGATGGCACGAGGAGAACTAACATTGAATGTGTGTCCGTATTTTTTCGCAAAGACTATGAAGGGAGCCAATCTTTCTTTATCGGGCTGGTCATGTATCCGATAAGGGAAAGGTACCGGTTGATGATTCACTTCGATACCTGCTACTTTCTCCGCCACATATCTATTGGCGAGTAACATAAATTCCTCGATCAACTGATGTGACTCTTTGCTCTCCTTCACCACTACTCCTATAGGCTTTCCTTTTTCATCCAGTTTGAATCTGATTTCCTGCGAAGAGAAGCGAATCGCACCTTTGGCGAATCTTTTTTTGCGCAGTTTCTGGGCCATGTGGTGCAGTGTGCTTACTTCCTCCTGATAGGTCCCTGATTCGCTATCGATGATTTCCTGCACATCTTCATATGTGAAGCGATGATCGGAATGAATGACTGTTCTACCAAGCCAGCAGGAGCGAACATCTGCCTTATGATTGATCTCAAACACAGCAGAGAAGCAGCGTTTATCTTCATGAGGCCGAAGAGAACATAACTCATTAGAAATAGTTTCCGGAAGCATTGGATTAACCCTGTCGGGAAGATAAACTGAAGTCGCTCTCCGGTACGCCTCTTCATCCAGGGCAGTTTCAGGTTGAATGTAGTGACTCACATCAGCAATATGAACTCCTACTTCCCACCAGCCGTCAGGTAAGACTTTGATGGAAAGAGCATCATCAAAATCCCTGGCATCTACGGGGTCGATGGTGAAAGTCAATATGGAACGAAAATCTCTGCGTTGATTAATTTCATCCTCACTGATTTGTTCTGGAAGCCGGGCAGATTCTTCAATAACTTCATCAGGGAATACCAGAGGGAAACCATTTTGGGCAATGAGTTCCTTCATGGCGGCATCATTTCTGTCTTCGGGTTTCAAAACACCAATTACCTCTCCCACCGGTTTTTTATCTTCTCTCTCCCACTTAACCAGACGAGCCACTACCCTATCCTTGTGTTTAGCTCCCATAGTCGATGCCAGGGGAATGAATAAATCAGGCATCGGCTTATCAGAGTCCGGGATAAAAAAAGCATGATTGGTTGACAATTGGAGATGGCCTATAAATTCTGTTTGTCGGCGTGTGACTACCTCTGTTATTTTCCCTTCGCGCTTACCGTTTCTTGGATTCTGTTTGGTCACTTTTACCCGAACCAGGTCTCCATTTAGTGCGGTATTGAAATCTCCCGGCTTGACCATTACATCGCTGCCATCTTTTTCTATGATAACATATCCCATGCCCGATCGGGTAATTTCCAAACGTCCTTTGACAATGCCATGCGAAAAAGAGTTGCCACCGGGACGATTTTTATTGATCTTTTTTTTCTTCATGGTGAGGGGTAGTTGGAAATTGTTGGATAAAATCTGAGATCAGTTCATTAAAGAAAAACGCCTCTCCGAAAAGGAAGCAATGTTGGATGGGAAGAACATATAGAGGTATCTGCTCCAGTTGTTGCTGAAATTTCAGCAGACGCACAGCATCTTTTTCAGTTGTTAGAATGAGTTTGTCTCTACCGGTTATTTGGCTGAACTGTCGTTGTATCTCATTCAAATCATCAATGGAGAAAATATGGTGATCAGCATAATCTAACTGTTGATAGCTGTGTACCTTATCATGAAGAAAATCCTTGAGAGGTGCAGGATTAGCAATACCACATACCAGCAACACTTCATCCCGCTGGGTCAGGTGCCATTCATCTTTTTGATTGAATATATGATAAGGTGTGCCATAACTAATATAAGTGTAGAATACCCGTTGGTGTGGCAAAGGATTCAAGCGGCGTATAATCTGTTGCTTTTGTTCCGGGGTTAAGTCAGGCGGACATTTGGTAACAACAATAATTTCCGCTCTTGCTGCTGCCTTTTTTTCGTCCCGCAGATCACCGGTTGGCAGGAAAACATCATCGCAATATAAGTTGGCATATTCCGTCAGAAGAATATTGCAACCTGACACTACTTCTCTGTGTTGGAAAGCATCATCTAACACAATTGCTTGTAATTCGGGAACATCTTGTAACAAATACGAAATTCCGACCAGTCTCTCCTCGCAAACAGCCACAGCGATATCCGGAAACTTGAGATGAAATTGCATGGGCTCATCGCCTATTTCCAGTGCTGTTGTATAGTCACCTGCCAACACATATCCCTTGGTTTTTCGTTTGTATCCCCGGCTTAAAACAGCCACTTTGAAATTCATGTGCAAAACCCCCAGGATATATTCCACCATGGGAGATTTACCTGTTCCACCAACCGCCAGATTACCCACTGTTATCAATGGAAAATGAAAGGTAGAGGA
>JBJTJJ010000018.1:0-4924 GCA_046095445.1 Sediminibacterium sp. | reverse complement strand
ATTGAAGATAACTACCGGCAGGCCATCCTGAAAGATATTCAAATGGGGCGGTAATGCATTTGTAGGATCTATGACCATCCGCAAAGGATTTTTTCCGTGCACTAATCGGGAGGTAAGTGAAGGATTATCCAACAGGGCAGTTCGATAACCCACCAAAATTGCTTGTTCCTCACTGCGCCATTGATGCACTTGTCGTTGGCTCAGTTCATTGGAGATCATCCATCTTTCTGAAGTTGCTCCACCCATGAAGCCATCACTTGTTTGAGCCCATTTGAGAATAATATAGGGCCGATGTTGCTGATGAAAAGTGAAAAAGCGCCTGTTCATCCATCGGCTTTCCTGTTCCAGCAAGCCCACCTGAACTTCTATACCGGCCTCACGCAGCAATCGAATGCCACCACTATTGACAGCAGGAAATGGATCAGTGGTAGCAACTACCACTTTTTTTATTCCGGAACGAAGAATTAGATCGGTACAGGGAGGCGTTTTCCCATGGTGACAGCAGGGCTCAAGAGAGACGTACAGTGTAGATGCAGGAATCAAATGATGATGCGCGGGTGCGACATTTTGCCAACAGTCGACTTCAGCGTGGGCTGCACCATATTGGGTATGATACCCTTCTCCGATAATCTGATCTCCATATGCCAGTACGGCACCCACCAATGGATTGGGTGCTGTTTGTCCTTTACCCATTTCTGCCAACTGAAGGCAACGTTGCATCAATGCAATAGCATCCTGGCTCATTACAACAAAAATAGATAAATGGTAGTTACTTTGCAGTATGACTTATCTCGAGGCAGCATCTTTATTGACCGCCGAATTACTTGTCCTGTACGATAGCCGTGAGGCGTCGCTTCTATCAGCCTGGGTGTTGGAAGAAGTCTCTGGAAAAAAGAAGAGTGAACGCCTGATAGCTGTCAGCCAGGAAATGAGTGCTGAAGAATTCCAGCGATGGAATAACATCAAAAAAAGGCTGTTGCTGGGCGAGCCAATCCAGTATGTATTGAATCAGGCACCCTTCATGGAGTGGGTATTTTTTGTAGATAGCACAACACTCATACCCAGACCCGAAACGGAAGAATTGGTTGGATGGGTTTTGACTGATCACAATTCTGAAGAAACACTTAAGGTATTGGATGCAGGAACCGGAAGTGGCTGCATTGCAATTGCCCTGCAACTCAAAAGACCCACCTGGAAGGTTATAGGTGGGGATATCAGCCTGGCGGCATTGGAGACTGCACAAATGAATGCACAAAAATATGGCGCTGAGTTACAACTGATGCCTCTAAATATGCTGGATTCATTGAAAGCATTTAGGCCTCAGAACTACAACTTAATTATCAGCAATCCTCCTTATATACCCCTCTCAGAGCAAGATATCATGTCTAATCATGTTACCGGCTATGAGCCGAAAGATGCATTGTTCGTTCCTGATGAACAACCCCTGCTTTTTTACGAAGCACTGGGGAAAGCTGCACTGCTTCACCTAGTAACTGGAGGGATGTTATACGTAGAGACTCATCAAGATTTTGGTACAGCAGTCGTTGAGTTATTCGATCAAATGGGGTTTACAACCATTCTCCGAAAAGATTTGCAGGGGAATGACCGGATGGTAAGAGCTGTTAAAAATTAATGGATTATATCGCTGAAACTTTAAAAAAAGTTACCTTACTATTTGGTAAAAGTAAAAGATGTTTCAACTGACTGAATTACTGGCGGGAATTGGCTTGTTTCTCTTTGCCATGCATTTTTTAGAAATTTCTCTGAAGGAGTTGTCAGGGAGAAAATTCAAGTTATTTCTACAAAAAGTTGCTGCCCGCCCCTTAAGTGCCGTTGCCGGAAGTGCGCTGATAACCGGCAGTATTCAACGAAGAGCCCGTGTTCATCAGTTGAAAATTTTGTTGCCAAATTTTCAATCTAACACAGATCAGTTACTGATCAATTTTGATCAATTCAAAAAAGAAGAACCAGGGAATCAGAAAATTTTGGGGATAGCAACTCGCAAGCGGTCTTGACTTACTATTGAACTGATCCCTTCGGTAGCAGCATTTTCAGGAAGGGTGAAAGACCGGCGAAACATCAAGCTGTCCGCTCCGGGCTGATCAGGATATCTTTCGGCTGCAATGAAAAGGATCCCATCCTCACATTCGAATGAAAACTCTCCCGCAGTAAAACCACCGGCGGGCATTTGGATGTAAAAGAAACTTTCATCTGCAGTTATATCGACGGATGGCATGTACTGCTTCCAGTCCATGGTGAACAATTCAGATTCAAAATCCAGCAAACGGGCGCCAAAGAAATCATCCCCCCGAAAAGCATCGAGGGTTACTGTAGGCAATTTTTGTTCATACGAAGCAACCATGTTTACAAATTTTAATTCTGAGAGTATGTTCAAATTTCAGAAGTTAGTCCCATATCACAGACTTTACTTGTTCAAAGATATCCACAAGAATTTCATACCAAATTACACAAATATTAATATGTAACTTACATTTAGTAAATAAAATCGGTCTATGCCATCTGTCAATAAGTCCGGACCGTCCTCTAGCTGGCTGAAAACCAAATGGAGAAATATTGGTCGACTCATAGGACCAGGATTGGTTACTGGAGCCAGTGACGATGACCCTTCGGGCATTGCAACCTATTCTCAAGCGGGAGCCGCTTATGGACTATCGACTTTATGGACTTCCCTTTTAGCTTTTCCGCTGATGGCTGCCATCCAGCAAATGTGTGCCCGCATAGGTATTATCACAGAGCAGGGATTGACGGGAACTTTAAAAAAACATTATCCGCGTCCGATTTTATACCTGATGTTGTTGTTCAGTTTTCCTGCTATCGTTATGAACATAGGAGCAGATATTGCGGGTATGGGCGCTGTCGGCAATCTTTTGTTCCCCTCCATAGATGCCGGATTTTTCAGTGTATTTTTTACCGTTTTACTGTTGATATTGATCATCTATCTCCCGTATAAAAAGATGGCATCCATACTAAAGTATTTGTGCATAGTTATGTTAGTTTATTTCATCGTACCCTTCCTTTACCGGCAGGATTACCAACAAATTTTAAAAAGTACTTTCATACCAAGCATCGAATTCAATAAAGAATTCATGGCAACATTGGTAGGAATTCTGGGGACAACGATATCCCCTTATCTTTTTTTCTGGCAGGCATCAGTGGAAGTAGAAGAGCAAAAGAGCAGAAAAAAAAGAATCATAGTTGATAAAAAATTCATTCAGGAGGTAGATAAAGACGTTGATGTAGGAATGCTTTTTTCAGGGTTAGTTATGTATTTCATTATTCTAACCACTGGAACCGTTTTATATCAGGGAGGAATTACCAATATACAAACTGTGGAAGAAGCTGCAAGGGCATTACAACCCCTGGCAGGCAATGCAGCTTACCTTCTGTTTGCAATCGGCATCATTGGGACCGGATTAATTGCCATACCAGTACTCAGCGGTTCACTTTCATATATTTTTGCTGAAACATTTGGCTGGGAGCAGGGACTGAGTAAAAAATTTCATGAGGCCAGGGGCTTTTACACCATCATCGCTATCTCTCTGATTCTAGGCCTCGCTATGAATTATCTGGGAATTTCACCCATTCAGGCACTTATTTATACGGCTATTTTATACGGAATCACTGCTCCGGTATTAATTGCTATCATCTTACACATTTCCAACAATAAAAAAATCATGGGGGAATTTGTAAATAGTCCAATAGCCAATATCTTAGGCATAGTAGCCGGCATAGTAATGACTATAGCTGCCGGTGCGCTGATTTATTTGCAGTTTTGGGGATGATCATGCATAACTGACCATCATTATAAAGTTCAGGCAGTAGAAAAGTACTCTATTTTTTCTCCTTCATTTGCATCATAGCCATGATTTGCTTCATAGTATGCTCCATGCCGTTCGGACTTCCATCAAGAAAGATGGTATTACCTTTTCCTAATTCAGCAAAATTCTTGACAGCTTCAGTCCACATACTAAATAGAATTACATTGGTATCGAGATTGGCTTGCTTCATCTGTTCGGCAGCTTGTGTCATACCTCTGGCTACTTCCTCTCTGAATAAAGCAACACCCTGGCCGCGCAAGCGTGCTGCTTCTTTTTCAGCATTGGCAGATATCATGATGGCATTACCCTCTGCTTCTGCTGCCTTGGTCTTGGTGATCAACAGTGCCTGTCCTTCATTTTCTGCGGCAGCTTTCAGGTTGTTACTGGCAACAACCTTGCTCATACTATCCATGATCAACTTATCAAATGTGATATCATTGATTTGAAGGTCGAGTAAATGATATCCCCAACTTTCTAATGATTGATCAATCTGATCTTTCACAAATTCAACAATTTCTCTGCGTAATACCAGAATTTCAGCTTGCTTTTTGGTGGCCACGAAACCACGTACACTTCCTTCAACAGTTCTTATTAGCGCCTGCATCAGGTCTCTTTCGCTGATGAATTTGAAAGCAACATTTTTAATAGTCTGCTCTTCCTGATTCAAAACTGAATACAAGATCATACTTTTAAAATATACATTCGCCTGGTCCAGGGTTACTGCCTGAAATTCCAGTTCTACTGATCTATTCTGAATGCTGATGGTCTTATATACCCTTTCAATAATTGGAATCTTGAAATTCAATCCCGGGAGCAGAATACGGCGGTATTTTCCAAATAAGGTGATTACTGCAATACTTCCCTGGTTAACCGTCACCAAACCGGTGAGGAGAAATATCAATACCAGCCAGACAAACCATAAATCAACTAAGAGTTGCATATTTTTTTCTTTTAAAATTACAAAATCAAATTGCTGCTTCAGATTTAAATCGATTTTATCAAAGAATTATTTATAGAAATGAAAGATTGAAAAAATTTTCAAAAGATTCTGCAACAAATCAATCTTTTGAATTACGCTATGCACA
>JBJTJJ010000017.1:0-12606 GCA_046095445.1 Sediminibacterium sp. | reverse complement strand
TGGCTATATTATCAGCCACATAATTTTGGAAACGCTTTTCGCTATTTCCCCAACAAGGCCTTTGGATTTTCAGTGCGTTGTGTGAAAAACTAAATATCCTTGAGCATGCTCATGAGTCTGGCATCTTACTATGTTATTGAGCGTCCTTTTCTTCGGCTAAAGCCGGAAAGGTAATCGCCGAAAGACAATGAATCATTCTCCTTTTGTTTAAAAATGGCTAAAAAAGACAATGGCCGGATTTTTGAAAGTGTAATATTTTTCCTCCATTTCTATTCAGAATAGTAAATTCATGGTACTAAAAAACCTGCCATGAAATTTCGTACCCTTGTTTCACTCCTGCTATTGGTTGCCGTTACCTCAGAGGCACAAGACACCCTGCCCATCTATCGTAAGCTGGCTGAGATTGCCGTGATCGATCAAAAAGTGATGATACCAATGCGCGATGGCATTCGGCTGGCAACAGACATCTACCGGCCCAAAGGCAATGGCAAGCATCCGTTGATTCTTTCCCGCACCCCCTATAATTTCAATAGCTGGGTAGATGGTAAAATGACCTCCCGCAGTTTTGAGGAAGCGTATGAAGCGGTAAGTCGCGGTTATGCTTTCGCCGTTCAAAACGAGCGGGGTCGGTTTTTCTCCGAAGGCCAATGGGATATTCTGGGCACACCGGTAACCGATGGAGATGATGCTTTCACCTGGTTCGCGGCACAGACTTGGTCCAACGGTAAGATAGGACTGATCGGCTGTTCCTCTACGGCAGAATGGCAGATGGCGGTGGCGGCGAGAAAGCATCCTGCCTTGGGTGCTATTGTTGCCCAGGGGTTTGGTGCCGGTGTTGGAAAGGTTGGTCGTTTTCAGGAGCAGGGCAACTGGTACAGAGGTGGCGCACAACAAATGTTGTTCACTTCCTGGCTCTACGGAACGCAGAACGACCAGTACCGTCCGCTGCTTCCCAAAGAGATGACCCAGCAGGACCTGATCCGCATATCCAGATTTTATGACATGGCAACGGAGATGCCAAGAGTAGATTGGGCAAAAGCGTTTTATCATTTACCTGTACACGATATCATTAAAAATGTGGACGGACAAAAAGGTATTTATGAAAATATGATCGCTCGACAGCCGAATGACCCGCAGTGGTTTACAGGCGGACTCTGGCACGAGACCATGCCGATTGAGGTACCAGGCTATTGGTTTGTTTCCTGGTTTGATGTGTCTTCTGCTCCCAACATAGAGTTATTCAATCATGTGCGCAATTCGGCGAAGGACAGGAAAGTAGCGGACAATCAGTATCTCGTGATTGCCCCGGTGTTACATTGTTCTTATAAACGGGCGACAGAGGATACGAAGGTCGGACAGCTCAGTGTGGGGGATGCGCGCTTGAATTATGATGAGCTGACCTGGTCATGGTTTGATTTACATTTAAAGGGCGAAACGAATGATTTCAAGCAGAAGAATCCAAGGGTAAGGTATTATACGATGGGATCGAATCGCTGGCAGTCCGCCGATAGTTTCCCGGTGCCCGGCACGCAGATTCAATCGATGTGGTTGTCGAGTGGGGGAAGGGCAAATACCCGGAATGGGGATGGGGCGCTGGTAGCCATGGCGCCGGTGAAAACTCCCGCGAAGGATATGCCGGATACGTTTACTTACGATCCGATGAAGCCGGTACCCTCTTTGGGTGGAAATGTGTGTTGTACTGGCAATGCGATACAGGGAGGTTCGTTTGATCAATCTGAGCAAGAGCTGCGCGATGATATTTTGGTCTATACATCTGAGCCACTCGCAGAGGGCCTGGAAGTGACCGGATTCATTGAGACGACTTTATATGTTTCATCTACCGGTGTGGATACCGATATTACTTTGAAGTTGATTGATGTGCATCCTGATGGCAAGGCATATAATTTAGATGAGACAATTCAGCGGATGCGTTACCGCGAGGGGTATGACAAGGAGGTGTGGATGGAAAAAGGCAAAGTGTACAAGGTGAATATGAGTCCGATGGTCACCAGCAATTATTTTGCACCGGGGCATCGCATACGCATCGAAGTATCAAGCAGCAATTTTCCCCGCTTCGATCGCAACCTCAATACAGGCGGGGCCAATTACAATGAGAGCAAGCCGGTAACAGTGCAGAATACGATACATCATTCTAAGCTGTATCCTTCTGTTATCAAATTGCCGATTGCGCCGAAGAAGTAAAAATGGAAGTGCTTTTGAACTTCCATTGAATATAAAAAATGAAAAGACTCAAAAATCCCCACCCCGGCTGTTAACCGAAATGGGGATTGATATGTTGCACCTGCGACTAATTATTCCTTCACACCCGTATTAACTACCGGACCCTCCTTCCGCCAGGCATCAGTATTGAGCTTGCGCGGTGTAGGATATACCTCATCCAAAGAGCTGCCATCATATAAACGACCATCCTTAATCACATAACGAATGCTATTCGTGTTGCGGATATTCTCAAGCGGATTGGCATCTAATACCAACACATCCGCCAGCTTGCCGGCTTCGAGTGATCCGAGATCTTTGTCCAAACCAATCGCAGTAGCCCCATGAATCGTTGCTACCTGCAGCGCTTGTAAATTACTCATGCCTCCACTGGCTACACTCCACCACTCCCAGTGATACCCCAAACCTTGTAGCTGTCCGTGTGATCCCACACCTGCCAGTCCGCCCTGGTCTACCAGGCTCTTGATGCCCTGAGCATGCTTGCTGAACACATGGTCATCTTTGATGAACCATCCACCTAACCCTCCCACACGCCGGCGACTCTTGGCAGCTAACTCTTCATAAGGCGTATAATATTGTAACTTCTTATCTGCATATACATTCTCAGTAGTATAATAATAATTCTCTGCCCAGGGTCCGCCATAGGATACAAGCAAAGTAGGTGTTACCGTCATCTTTGCTTCCGCAATAGATTTCGTTACATCTTTATAGAGCGGGAATATTGGCAGCGCATGCTCATGTCCGGGATAACCATCGAAGAGCTGCGTCATGTTCAGCTTGAAATCCAATCCACCTTCAGTCGTCGGCATTAACTTCTGCTCTTTGGCTGCTTCAATCACCCATTGACGCTGCTGGCGATTACCAACTAAATACATCTTGATGGTCTTGGTATTGTAATATTTGCTGTACTGTTTTAATACACTGCGCGTCTGATCCAGGTCCTTCAGGTTGTATGCCCAATACCCGACGCCCGGTCCAGTTGAATAAATGCGCGGACCAACGATTTGTCCGGCATCTACCATATCGCTATAAGTAAGTACATCGGTAGTTGCGGTCTGTGGATCGCGCGTGGTTGTTACACCATAGGCAAGATTGGCAGCATAGATCCACACCTGGTTTTTATGCAATCCCCAGAAAGGCCACATGTGTGCATGTGTATCAACAAATCCCGGCAGCAAGGTCTTACCGCTACAGTCAATCTCTTTCGCGCCGGCAGGTACTTTGAGACTGCCCCTTTTTCCTACCGCCACAATTCGGTTGTTCACGATAAGTACATCACCTCTTTCAATCACTTCATTGCCTTTCATCGTGATGATGCGTCCATTCTTTAGCAAAACCACTCCACTGGGCTTGTCTTTTGGAAAGAAAACTTTCACCTGCATCTCTGTAGCTGCATACTTGGGCTCCTTAGGTGTTGTCTTCGTAGTCGTGTCGGCCTTCGCTTTTATTTTGGCTACAGAATCAACAGCCGCACGCGCTGTTTTATCCAATGCATCAAGTGCCCGTAAGCTATCTGCCTTGCGCAACTCGGTGGCTTTTTTGGCGGACTGAACAGAATCTTCAAATGCCTCGGCAGCGTCTACATCATAGATCCAGTGCCCATTGCCCAGACTCCAGTGAACTTTGTTGCTGTTCATTTCCCATGCGGGAAACTCACCACCAATTTCTGTTAACTGGCGTGAGGGGAAGGAGGAACTTGTAGGATCGGATACTGAAATGGAAGGCACTTTACCCGTCTGCGGCGGAATGGTAATCACATAAATATTGTTGGTTACTTTGGCAAGTGCTTTGTTCCCCGAAGGGGCCATCAACACTGCTTCTGCGGGTGAAGGCATACTCTGAGGTTCGCGCATATCGCTGTTCGCAGGCAACATGCAATGGTTCAGCGGACTAGCATCCAGCATATTGCGGCCCATCACAAAACGACGATGACCTGTCTCTTCGCCGGCTTCCGATACCGACCCATAAGGCGTGATACCACTTACTTTCACGTGTGTCTTTTCATCGGTGGCATCCCAGCGCATGCTGATCAGACTACCATCAGGGGTATTCAAAAAGATGCGGGTAGTATCACGGGTGATGTGCAGGTTTCCGCGTTTGAGTGCCTTGTATATTAACTGAATTTTTCCGCCGCGAGGTTCTATCCATACAATATCACTTTCGGCATCAGAATAAAAAGGACTCTCCGCATCTTTGAACAATCTCTTGGGTCCGCGGAAAAAAGCAATGCGGTTGTGAAAGCTCCAGGCCGGACTCATATAAAATGCGGACTCGGAAGTGAGTTGACGAACTTCATTTTTTCCGCCAACGGCGGCAACAAACAAATGGCCTCCTTCTTTTTCATCCCAGCTGACGAAGGCAAGCTGGTTCCCATCGGGACTCCAGGCAGGCATGGCTTCTGTGAAATTGTGCTGACTCACACGCTGAGGCGTTCCATTGGGCCATTCCATTACATACAAACGAATCAATACGGTGAAAGCCAGTTTTTTTCCGTCAGGACTAGGAACGGCATCGCGGATTTGAGTTGCCAGTTGATGACTCGTATCCTGAATAGGATAATTAAAATACAGGCGTGGCCCCATTTCCAGCTCCACGTTTACGCGGAAAGGAATTTCTTGCGGAGCAGTGCCTTCCTGAACAGAGAGCTTCCAGATTTTTCCTCCATAAGAAGCAATGAGGAACTTACTATCCGGCGTAAAGTTCATGCCAGGCAACACGCCGAGCGGAGCGATGCTTTCCTGTTCGTCGCGTTGCACGGGATACGCCAGCCAACGCTCTTCACCAGAGGACAGGTTGCGCAGGATGAGTCCGGTTTTATCTTCATGGCGAGAGCCATACGCCAGCCACTGACCGTCTTTGCTCAGTGTTGGTGTAAAGGCAGAACCATAGCGGGTGGTGATGGAAGTGAGTTTGCCTTTTTCGCGATCATACGTTCCGATCTGGTATTGTGGAAGGAGGGCGTTATAGTTCCAGGCACCACTGCGTTGAGAGAAGTAGATGGTTTTACCATCGGCACTCAGGAAGGGGTCAATGGTTTTAACACTTGCCGGCTGGTCATTCAGTTGAATGCCGCTGCCGCCGTTTTTATGGTACATCCATAGCTTGTGAATGCGTCGACCTTTGGAGGCGATGATGTAGTTGCCGTCGCTGGACCATATGGCTGAGGGAAAATCATCGGTGCGGTCTTTGGTCAACTGAAATGTGTCTTTCTTTTCCGTGTCGATGTACCAGATGTTGTCGCTGCCGCTGCGGTCGGAGGTGAACAATATTTTTTTGCCGTCGGGACTGAAGCGAGGGTGAGACTCAAAGGCAAGACCCTTGGTAACGGGTGTGGCATCACCCCCATCAATGGGGAGTGTATAGATATCGCCCATCAGGTCGAAGGCGATTTTTTTACCATCGGGACTAACATCTATGCTCATCCAGGTACCCTCGGTTGTGGAGAAGCTAATCTTACGCTCCGGTTTGAGAGGCAGCCCCTTGAAGCGGGTGTATTGGATGGAATCTTTTTTGGTGGTGTCTGACAAGCTGCCGGCTCCATGTGTGATAAGGAGTGTTGTGTTAGAGGAAGGAGCAGCGATGATTAGACTAATAACGGTGACAATGGGCAATCCTATTTTCAGGTTGCCGGAATTGGTAAATGACATGATATAGGAATTAGAATTGGAAGGTACAAAAAAAGGGGGATGAGGAGGTGCAAATATCAGATTATCAACGGTCAGAGCATATAAAGTATTTTATTACGACTATTATGGATTAGGCTGGTGGTTCTTTCTTGAGAATCAAAAGCATATTAGTTAAATGAAATCCTTCAGCGCGTTGATGGAAGCAATTAAGATTGCGATAGATGATGAATACCGGAAACAATGCTTTCAAATGAATGACAAGTGGGGTAGAAGGAACTGAATTGAAAATTAATGTTTATTAGAGGGGGTTAGATGAAGATTCAGTTAAATTAATCTAAACACCGAACTTAATTGGAGTTGGCTGGTTAATGAAAAAAAAACAAACAAACTAAATTATGAAAATGAAATTCTTCGCAATGGCCGTAATTGCCATTGCTGGCGTATTCACATCTGCAACTGCACAAAAGACAGTGGTAGACATCGCAGTAGGGTCTAAAGACCATTCAACCTTAGTGGCTGCAGTGAAAGCTGCCGGATTGGTAGAAACACTACAGTCAGCAGGGCCGTTTACGGTATTCGCACCGGTAAATGAAGCGTTTGCGAAGCTTCCAGCAGGAACCGTTGAAACCCTTTTGAAGCCCGAGAACAAATCTACCTTAACCAAGGTCTTGACTTACCACGTAGTTGCAGGTAATCTCAATGCAGCCGCGGTTGTAAAAGCAATTACTGATGGTGGCGGAAAGGCAGCAGTAAAAACTGTTAGCGGTGGCACATTAACAGCTTCAATAAAAGACGGAAAAGTAATTCTGACTGATGAAAATGGTGGTGTATCTACTGTAGTAGCTACTGATTTGAAGGCAGAAAACGGTTTGGTACACGTGATTGACACGGTAGTATTACCTAAGTAATTTTCTGTTAGAATGATAATGTAAGCAGAGCCATGATTGGAGAAATTCCTTTCATGGCTTTTTTTGTTTGGAAATTTAACGGGTAAGTAATTTGAAATCGTTAAAGTAATGTTGAATTACATGAATAACGCATAATTGATATGGCTCTTTTATAGATGGAAAGTAAATTGGTCGAAAAATTATACAAATGTCCAACCCTTCTTTCTTCAGCAACACTTTTCGCAATCTTTCCTCCTCTCAATCCTGGTCAATGGATTGGGGGCTTCTTTTATTACGACTTGCTTGTGCTTTTATGCTGTTGCATGGCTTTGGGAAGATCACTGATTTTTATGATGGCGCATCCGATTGGCCTGATCCCTTTCATGTTGGACCGGTTGTTTCTAAAGGGCTGACAGTTTTTGCAGAATTATTTTGTACCGTTTTTGTGGTCATTGGGTTGTTCACCCGCTTTGCGCTGATACCCCTTATTATTTGCATGGCTGTAATTGTGTTCATTGTTCACAGCGGGGATCCTTTAGATGACAAGGAGTCGGCATTGGTTTACCTGCTGATGTATCTGACTTTGATGTTCACGGGTCCCGGCAAATATTCGCTTGATTGGATGTTGCGGAAGAGGTAATTGTTTTTGACAACAATTTGCTTGTACTGTTTTATTTTGAATTGACATCATATATTGATTCAGTTGGTTTTCGGCATCGATATATGGGAGGTTTGGCACAAGCGTGAATTCGGATATTAATTGTTTGGTTGTCGAATTGGTGCCAAGGCACAATATCTTTTAGGCATTCCCATCCGATGCAGTAATTTTTTCCGTAGTTTCAGAGGAGAAAATCTTTAACTATGTCACTTGCTTCCCCGCAAAAAAATATGCTGCAGCACATTTTCTGTTTTCTTCTTTTTTTATTGCCTTTTTTCCCGTTGGCGCAAGACCGCGATATCAGCCGGCTTTCCTCCGGAGGGAAATTGCATCCCCTGCAAGCGAATATGGATGTCCGGCACTATACCCTTGCTCTGAAGGTTGATATTACCAATCAATCCATTGGAGGATATACAGAGGTCGAGATAAATCTTGCTGCAAAAACAGATACTATTTTATTGGACCTTATTAATCTTTATTCCATCTCTTCCATTACTGTGAATGGAAAGAAAGAGTCTTTCCTGCACACTGATAACAAAATTTATATCTATACTGCTAATGGATTCCCCGCAGGGAAAACAACGGCTCGCATCAACTATAGCGGCATACCACCGGTTGCAGTAAGACCACCCTGGCTCGGGGGATTTACATGGACCAAAGATAAAAATGGTAATCCCTGGATAGCTATTAACTGTCAGAAAGAGGGAGGAAGAATTTATTTCCCCAGCAAGGATCATCCGAGTGATGAACCCAACGAGGGGGTGGATATGTTCATTACTATACCCGATAGTTTAGTCGTTTCCGGACCCGGACTTCTGGAAAAAGTAGAGAAGAAAAAGGGACTTGCCACTTATCATTGGAAAACGAGGTATCCTATCAGCAATTATTGTGTGCTCTTCAATATTGGGAAATATAAAGTCGTGCAAAAAAACTTTACTACTATTAATAATAACCAGGTGCCCATTGTATTCTATGTGTTGGAAGAAGATACTGCTCAGGCAGCAAAATTAATTGTATTGAAAGAGCGAGATACGCGCATTCTGGAAAAATACTTCGGAGAATATCCCTGGCACCGCGAAAAAATTGGCATCTGCGAAGTGCCCAATTCAGGCATGGAACACCAGACCAATATCACCTTTCAAAATAAATTCGTTTATACCCGCATTGGAAATAATGATTACTCTGATAATCTCTTCCATGAATATGCACACGAATGGTGGGCGAACAAGGTAACCAACAAAGATTGGGCCCACATGTGGATTCAAGAGGGCATAGGAACCTATGCAGAAGCGTTGGCGCATTTCGAGCTGGGTGGACAGGAAGCCTATGACCGCATCATTAGTGCACATCGTCGTTCCATCAAATACAAAAAACCGATGGTGGGGGGAGAGGAACTTTCTGAGGATGAAACCTACGCCTTTACTGATATTTATACCAAGGGCTCCTTCTTCATGCACAGCCTACGATTCGTGGTTGGCGACGCCATCTTTTTTCCCACACTTAAAAAACTGGCTACGGATTCTACCTACACCTATAACAATTTTGTCACCACCCGCGATGTGGAGCAATTGTTCAGTGGTGCTGCAGAACAAGACCTCCGACTATTTTTCGATTTTTATATGCGTACTACGGAGGTCCTTGACTTTAGCATCAAAGAAACCGGCTACCAGCAGTACCTGATAAAAATCAATAATTTTTTCATGCCTCTGCCTGTTGAGATGGGAACCTCTTCGGGCATCGAAAAAATGACAATGGTTAAAGAAGGAATAAAGATCAAGAGTAGCAGTCCGCCACAAATTGATCCACGCGGTTATTATCTCAAAAAAATAACCCTGCTGCCATGAGATTTTCTAATTGGGTGTTACTGTCAGTATTGATTTTAGTGACAGTAGGCTGTAAGCCACCAATGGATTCGGCGCCTGACAGGCAAGGGTATGTGTATACTGGTCAACTGAGCGATTCTGTTTATTTGGCGCTAAAGAAGTACCTGCTGGCTACAACCCACCGGCAACCCAGGGATACCATCATCATCAAGTACGAATTTAATGAGGAGACATGCTGGGATCGGAGTGACATGACGTATGCGGATAGTTTTTTTATCAATGCAGGTCCTCGAATTGAACAATATAATTTGTGGTTGGATCAAAAACGAACCGGGGCTTCCATATGGCGTTTTCGTGAACCAGGCAATGAGATCAACAAAAATATAAAGTGGAACAAAACAATCATTATAGATAGTTCAAAAACACTCTTTAAGCTATTTTTCTCAAGGCGAGAGATATGCGGCAGCTCGATTCTGGTAACACCAGATCGCAGGTACGTTTTTTTCAAGAGGGATTCACATGAATTTATTCGCGAACTCACCCCGACTCATGTGAAAGGATTTTTGGAAATAAATATACCTTTAATAAGTTCTATAGATACCTGCGCAAAAGAAATTGATACAGCGGCCAGCCGATTCATTAATCATTTGACCCATCCGATTTTACTTCCGAATTTTTGGATCAATGAATTCCCAAAATATATATGCGGATATCGAAAATCATTAGCAATAGGCACTAACTTTTTCGTGATGCGGATTTTATGAAAGGTATTTAAGAGAAGACCTATTATTCTTTTCTTAAGTAAACCACTTTTCCATCTACTACGGTGAGCAAGACTTTAGTGGCATGAATCTCCTTGGGGTCAATGTTGAACAGGTCTTTTGACAGAACGATAAAATCTGCATAATACCCGGGCTGTAATTTTCCTTTGATGTTTTCCTCAAAGGAACTATATGCACCTCCCTGGGTATAAGCATTGATGGCTTCTTTAATGCTGATACGTTGTTCAGGTATCCAGCCGCCGGGTGGAACGCCGTTCGGACTTTGACGATTAACAGCAACATGCAATCCGTGAATGGGATCGAGGTTGATGCAAGCAGGCCAGTCGCTGCCGAATACCAGGGTTGCACGGGATTGTAACATTGACTGCCAGCCAAACGAGTAGGGTAATCTCTCTTTTCCAACAGCCTTTGCCCAGACAGCAACGGTAGCGGGATCTGCATGGATGGGTTGCATAGATGGTAATACATGTAGTTGCTGGAACCTTTTGATATCATCGGGATGGCATTGTTCAATATGTTCAATTCGGTGTCTCGAATTTTGCGTGCCATTTATTTTATTGCATTGTTCATAGGCATTCAGGGCTTCCCGAACTGATTGATCACCTATTGCATGGGTGAACAATCGGAAGCCGGCTTTATCGAATGCCAAGGTAAGCCGACGATAATCTTCGAGTGGTAGGGCAAAAGTGCCATTCGCTGTTCTTCCTTTTTCTCCGGCATCGCTATAGTCATTGATCATTACGGCGGTATGCGACTCTATTACACCATCGAGAACAAATTTGATGGCATCGGCCCGCAGCAAAGAATTGTTGCCGAATTTTTTCTTGAGAGCAATAAAGCGATCAATGTCTTCCTGTGAGGTCTTGCTATTGGCACTAAAAGCAGCACCATAGCGGATGATTAATTTTTTTTGTTGTTGGAGTTCTTCATATAGTTCTAATTCTTCGATTGTGCCACTTGCATTTTGTAAGCTGGTTATTCCCAATGATGCAGCATATTGAAGTCCGGCTTCAAGTGCTTTCAGTTTATTTTCTTTAGTGATCGGGGGTAATAGTTTTCTCACAAGTTGCATAGCTCCTTCACTAAGCATCCCGGTTGGTTCACCTTTTTCATCTTTGACGATTGAGCCGAAACCGCTATAGGGAGTGTTTTTATCAACTCCTGCCAACTGTAGGGCCTTGGAATTGACCCAGGCGCTGTGACCATCATAGGCATAGATAAAAACAGGTCGGTCAGGTATGATGGCATCCAGTATTTCTTTGGTTGGTTTGCTGTCAGGGAAGATAGTGTATTGCCAACCTGCCCCGGTTATCCAGGCAGCTTCGGGGTTTCTTTGTGCAAAAGACAGTATGGTGTCTGTGGCGTCTTTAGGTGATTTGCAGGCATTGAGGTTGGCGGTTTGCAATTCCAGAGCGCCTCTTAAAAAATGTATGTGTGCATCATTGAATCCTGGAATGACCAGCTTTCCTTCCAGGTTGAAAGTATCTGAAGATGGTCCGGCAAGTTTTTTTATTTCTTCGGATGTTCCTATAGCGATGATTTTATTGTCACGCAGCGCCATAGCTTCAGCGAAGGGCTGCTCCTCATTGCCGGTATAGATTCGTGCATTGAAAAAAACCTTATCGGCAACTGGTTTATTATTTCCACAGGATGAGAAAGTTGTAGTAAGAATTGAAATGAATAGCAGTAGTATAAGCCTGGTCATTGGAATGAATAATTGACGTTAAATATTGAAATTGAAGATAATCTTTTATGCGCCAAAAGACAAACCTGCAATTTCCAATTGATGAAATAGGAATCAGTGATAAGTTGTAACAATGCACATTGTTTTATTATCTTTAGAGCCATTTATACACAACTGACTGACAACAATGCAAACTATTCTGTATGCCAATTAAGAATACCTTTCTGGCGATTTTTCTACTGACTGCTAGTCCGCTTCTTCTTCAAGCGCAAAATGCCGAAGCAGAGATTAGGCAAGTAATCAATGTCCTGTTCGAGGGTATGCGCAATGCCGACTCTGCTGCAGTTGCTTCTCTTTTTAGTTCGGATTGTACCATGCAAACCATTGCTACAGACAAATCAGGTAACTCGGTAGTGAAAACTGATGCGGTGAGCCGGTTTGTTTCCACGATTGGCAAGCAAAAGCCCGGCGTACTGGATGAGCAAGTAGTGATCGAGACGATAAAGATTGACGGACCATTAGCAATAGTCTGGACGCCGTATCGATTTATATACAATGGTAACTTTAGCCATAGCGGAGTAAACATGTTTTGTCTGGTGAATCTGGGTGGACAGTGGAAAATTCAATACATCATCGATACCAGGAGAAAGTGATAAGGGAGCAAGCAAATAAAAACCTGCTTTTTTAACCAATCATGGTTCTTCCCAATCATTGTAAGATTGCCTGAATCTCTGCCTTTTCCTGCGGAGTGATATCATTCCAGTTTCGGTCTTGCAATCCCATTTCTATGGAGTAAAAAATATTCAGGTGCGGCTGTATTCCTTTGTTGATGAGAGCGGTCTTGATTTGCCGGTAATCGGTATTCATAAGATCATCCTTTGTACATATCCCGATCTCATGCATTATTT
>JBJTJJ010000016.1:0-1518 GCA_046095445.1 Sediminibacterium sp. | reverse complement strand
GAAATTGACTCTTTTTTAAGTTTTAATGTAAGAGGCTAAGATTCGAAAACTTGTTTTGATTTTTGATTATCCGCCATAACAGAATCAAAAATTTAGGCAGTTCATATTATAAGCGAAAAGGTTATATAGAACTAATAACCCACACCACAAAACCCCCGACATATTTGTTGGGGGTTTTTAGATTTTTAAAGGGATCTTGTTGTGAAAATGAATGAGGTTATAGTCTCGACAGGCCAGCGACGAGACCTTTGGTCTGTAGGTGCCTCGTCTGGACCCACACCACAAAACCCTGACAGTCATGTTGGGGTTTTGATTTTAGAAAGAGCGTGTTGTGAAAATACTTGAGAATATTCTCTCTCTTCATAAAAATTGTAATCCCGACTTTCAGACCACATACTAAACCAATTTATAGTAGTAGATGTTGTATTGATATGTAGTTCTGGCATTAAAATTGTGACCCACCATTTGACTATCTCTACACCCAAATGCAGATAAGGAAAAAAATACCAATTGCTATTGTCACTGTTTTTGTTGGGGGATTATTTTCCTTTCAAACCAGCCTGGCTGAAAAGACCAATCTGATTTCAAATGAGGTGATCCTTCCGTTCAATGAAGTCAAGGAGGTTAAAATTGGCAATCAGATTTGGATGGCACAGAATTTAAATGTGTCGCGGTTCCGGAATGGTGATTCAATTCCGCATGCCAAGAGCGCCGAGGATTGGGAAAAGGCAGGAAAGGAACAAAAGCCTGCCTGGTGTTATTATAACAATGAACCGACCAACGAAAGCCGATATGGCAAATTATACAATTGGTATGCGGTGAATGATCCACGCGGACTAGCTCCCGAGGGCTGGCACATCCCCAGCGATTTGGAATGGAAACAGTTGACCGATTATATAGGAGGAAACGTGATGGCAGGAAAAAAACTGAAAAGTACAAAGGGATGGGCGCAGGGCGGTAACGGAACCAATGAAAGTGGTTTTGGAGGATTGCCTGGCGGGTATAGGTATGACTATGGCTTTTTTAATTATGTAGAATTATTTGCAGTTTGGTGGGCTTCTCCTGTTGAATCCATCAGCTTCGCGTGGCTATATTATCAGCCACATAATTTTGGAAACGCTTTTCGCTATTTCCCCAACAAGGCCTTTGGATTTTCAGTGCGTTGTGTGAAAAATTAAATATCCTTGAGCATGCTCATGAGTCTGGCATCCTACTATGTTATTGAGCGTCCTTTTCTTCGGCTAAAGCCGGAAGGGTAATCACCGAAAGACAACGAATAATTGACCTTTTGTTCAATAATGGCTAAAAAGACAATAGCCGGATTTTAGAAAGTGTAATATTTTTCCTCCATTTCTATGCAGAGTAGTAAATTCATGGTACTAAATAATCTGCCATGAAATTTCATACCCTTGTTTCCCTTCTGCTATTAGTTGCCTTTGCCTCAGAGGCACAAGACACCCTGCCCATCTATCGCAAGCTGGCTGAGATTGCCGTGATCGATCAAAAAGTGATGATACC
>JBJTJJ010000015.1:0-6257 GCA_046095445.1 Sediminibacterium sp. | reverse complement strand
CCATTTTTCCATGAAATGATTATCAGCACTCAGCTCAAATTGAAGTCGATACAGATTGTCTGGATTAGAGAAAATGAATTGAACCTGAATGCCCGCTCGGCTGGTACATTCAATCCCTTTATCATCAACTGACCCAATAGTAAATTCCCAGTCATTCAGCTGTTGTTGTAATTG
This sequence comes from Sediminibacterium sp., assembly GCA_046095445.1. Classification (GTDB taxonomy): domain Bacteria; phylum Bacteroidota; class Bacteroidia; order Chitinophagales; family Chitinophagaceae; genus Sediminibacterium. The sequence goes on along the minus strand of JBJTJJ010000015.1, from coordinate 6,083 downwards.
AGGTGAGGGGATAGTTGTGACCAAGGTAAGGTACGGTATAATCTCCATTTGTCTTCTCCAGGTTCCTGCTGCCAGCGTAACTGAATGGGGAAAATTAGTTACCAGTTTTTGTAGTAAAACTTGCGCCCATGGGTCTATTTCTGCAAACAAGAATTGACCCTGGTGTTGTAAATAAAACTCAATGGCTTCCCGGATATTCTTTTGTGTTTTTTCGCCAAAACCCTTGTACAAGGTGAGCCTGTTTTCATTGCAGGCATACAGCAATTCTCCCAGGGTTTCAATTTCCAATTCTTTCCAGATGGTAGCAATTTTTTTAGGCCCCAAACCTTTGATGGATAGCATCTCTATAATGCCGGGAGGCGTTTTTTGAAGATATTCCTGGAGAAGGGAAAGTTGACCAGATGCCAGCTGTTCCTGAATTTTTTTACCAATAGCATCCCCAATACCCTTTAGACTGTTTATCTGAGTCGGTGTTAAAGAGGATAATGGTTGATTGAGCTGGTTGATCTGATAGGCGGCAGTTGAGTAGGAGCGGGACTTAAAAGAATTATCGCCATGGATATCCATCAGTTTGGCCAGTAGCTCAAAATTATCGGCTATTTGATTGTTGTTCATAATTGGATAGGAAGATAAAAAAAAGTCCCGGGTTACCGGGACTTTTAATGTATTTCTGCTTGAGAGCGAAGAATTACTTCTTCTTAGCAGCCTTCTTAGCAGCTTTCTTAGGAGCAGCTTTCTTAGCAGCTTTTTTAGGAGCAGCTTTCTTAGCAGCTTTCTTAGGAGCAGCTTTCTTAGCGGCTTTCTTTGGAGCAGCTTTCTTTGCAGTTGCCATGTTTAAGAAATTTAATGGTTAGTTAATACATTAAAAGTATAAACATATTTTCAACTAACAAAAAAAAATTTTTTTAAGCAGTTGCGGGAGTGCTGATGACAGATACGGTGGTTTTGTTGTCTCTACCTTTTTTGTACTCAACTAAACCACTGGTAAGTGCGAATAAAGTATAATCACTTCCAACACCAACATTTTTTCCTGCATGGTAAACAGTGCCACGCTGACGAACAATAATGTTACCAGCTAATGCAGGTTGACCACCATATATTTTTACTCCGAGTCTTTTACTTTGCGAGTCCCGGCCGTTCTTTACGCTACCTTCTCCTTTTTTGTGTGCCATGATGAGTTCTTTTTTGGATGTCTAAAATCTCTTGTCTGATGTTTAAATTGAAAAACGGAATTAGGCGATACTTTCAATTTTAATCTGGGTGTAATGCGTTCTGTGACCGTGTTTCTTGCGGAAACCCTTTCTTCTTTTCATCTTAAATGCGATCACTTTATCGCCCATTACAAGATTGTTTGTGATCTCTGCCTGCACAGTGGCTTTAACTTGCTGACCGGCGGTAACCTTCCCGTCTTTTTCCAGCATTAACACCTGGTTGAACGATACTTTATCACCCGTTTTACCGGACAAATGAGGTACAAATAACTGCTGGCCTTCCTTAACTTTGAATTGCTGGCCTGCAATGGTAACAATGGCTAACATAATTTCCTGAATTTGGGAGGGCAAAGGTAAACAATTTCCGGAAGAAATACCCTAAATTTTTTAAAAATCCGATAGGTTGGGCCGGAATATCCACTTTTTAACTGAAATGGGTATAACCCAATGATGATAAACTATTTATACACAATTTAAAAAACCAATAACGAAACCATCACTTTCAATACCATTCATTCTGGTTATTTTTGTTCCACAACCCCCCTTATGCTGCTACAACTGACAGCGAAACTGGCCAAACCCTACGCCAATTACATTTACAGATCTTTGCGGCGCGGTATGGTAACCGCAGTTGCTGACCAGGATAAAATACTGGCTGAACTGTTGAAACAGGGCAAAAAGACTCAATTTGGTAAAGACCATACTTTTAGTGACGTCATCAATGCCGAAGAATTTGCCCGGTCAGTCCCAATTCGTGATTACGAACAATTGAAGCCCTATATCGAAGCAGCCAAGCAAGGTGGTGAAAACATTCTTTGGAAAGGAAAACCCCTCTATTTTGCTAAAACAAGTGGAACCACCAGCGGGGTCAAATATATTCCCATTAGCAAAGATTCTATTGCTAACCACATCCATGGTGCCCGGAATGCCCTGCTCTGTTACATAGCAACTACCGGACAGTCTGCGTTCACTTCCGGCAATATGATCTTTTTAAGTGGGTCCCCGGAGTTGGAAAGAGTGGGTGGCATTCCTACAGGTCGGCTCAGTGGTATTGTAAACCATCATGTTCCCGCTTACCTCCGTTCCAATCAACTGCCCTCCTTTGAGACCAACTGCATGGAAGATTGGGAAGCCAAACTGGACAAAATTGTGGAGGAAACCCTTCATAAGCCAATGACATTGATCAGTGGTATTCCACCCTGGATGCAAATGTATTTTGACAGATTACAGGCAACAACTGGAAAAAAAGTGGGTGATATCTTTCCCCGTTTTAATCTAATGGTGCACGGTGGAGTAAATTTTGGACCTTACAAGCAAAAACTGATGGACAGCATAGGTCGAACCGTTGATACCATTGAACTTTATCCTGCCAGTGAGGGATTTTTTGCATTTCAGGACAGCCAGCAGCACGAGGGGCTATTGCTCAATACAAATAGTGGAATTTTCTATGAATTCATTCCGGTTCAGGAGGTTTTCAATGAAAATCCAACCCGGCTAACCATCGGACAAGTATCCACTGATGTACAATATGCGATAGTCATTAGCAGCAATGCGGGTTTATGGGGATACTTGGTTGGTGATACCGTCAAATTCACTTCCACCAGACCCTATAGACTGATAGTGACAGGACGTATCAAACATTTTATATCAGCCTTTGGAGAACATGTCATCGGCGAAGAGGTGGAAAAGGCGATGAATCAGGCTTTAGCTGCTTCCGGTGCCCGCATTACCGAATTTACTGTTGCTCCCCTTATTTCATCAGGCGAAGGAAAAAGTTACCATGAGTGGTTCATAGAATTTGAAAAGGAGCCTGACCATTTCGAAGATTTCATATCATCACTTGATAACGGACTTCGGGAACTTAATGTTTATTATGATGACCTGATTACGGGCAATATACTTGACCGACTGCATATCACCAGGGTGAAAAAAAATGGCTTTATAGATTATATGCGGGCTGCCGGAAAATTGGGGGGACAAAACAAAGTGCCCCGACTGAGTAATGACAGGCTTTTGGCAGATGCTCTTCAACCCTGGCTCTTATAAGAATACTTTATCCTTTGGCTGCTTTTGACATGGAATGCCTAAATTAGCATTTCGTCAGAAAGCATCATGACAAGCATCCCCAAAAAACGCATCGCCATTTTTGGCTCTACGGGTTCAATTGGAACCCAGGCATTGGATGTAATTGCCGCCACCCCTGAACTTTTTTCTGCAGAAGTGCTGACTGCGATGACCAATCATACACTGCTCATCGAACAGGCGATACGATTCAATCCTGCAGTGGTTGTTATTGGGGAAGAAGCCAAATATCCCTTGGTAAAGGAAGCTTTGGCTGGAAAGGATATCAAAGTTTTTTGTGGTGAGCAAGCTTTGCAGGAAGTGGCCTCCATGTCTATCTATGATATGATGCTGGCGGCTATTGTAGGTTATGCCGGATTAAAACCTACTCTGCGGGCTATAGAGGCAGGAAAACCAATTGCACTGGCCAACAAAGAGACCCTCGTTGTAGCAGGAGATATCATTATTAGAAAAGCACTGGAATACCGGGTACCCATCATTCCTGTAGATAGTGAACACTCAGCCATTTTTCAGTGCCTGGTGGGAGAGGGTAGGAACCGAATTGAAAAGATTATACTAACTGCCAGCGGTGGACCTTTCTTTGGAAAGAAACCCAATTTTCTGGTCAATGTAAAACGCGAACATGCTCTACAGCATCCTAACTGGAGCATGGGGGCGAAAATCACTATTGATTCAGCTACACTCATGAATAAGGGGTTAGAGGTGATTGAAGCCAAATGGCTTTTTAACTTGCGTCCGGATCAAATTCAGGTGGTAGTTCATCCGCAAAGTATCATTCATAGTCTGGTTCAGTTTGAAGATGGAAGCATTAAGGCACAGATGGGACTACCGGATATGAAATTACCCATTCAATATGCAATGGCTTTTCCTCAGCGAATACCGAACGATTTTCCAAGGTATAATTTTATGCAGCCCTCGACCCTGCATTTCCATGAGCCGGACCTCAAAACCTTCCGTAACCTGGCTTTAGCCATGGAAGCTATGAAGCAGGGTGGAAATATGCCCTGTATACTCAATGCAGCCAACGAATTAGCCGTTTATGCCTTCCTGCGCAATCGCATCGGTTTTCTCGACATGACAGATGTGGTGGAGAAAACAATGATGCAGGTGCCCTTTATAGAGCATCCCACCCTGGAAGACTATTTTGAAACTGACGGTGAGGCGCGTACCTTTGCAGCCTCTATCATTCATTTATATGGATAGGTATTTTTTTAGTAAGTAACATCTCAACATGACATTATTAGCGATTGACTGGGCTGGCGTAGGTATAAAAGCCGCCCAATTTATTTTGTCTTTTTCTATACTGGTAATTCTCCACGAATTGGGTCATTTCCTCCCTGCCCGCTGGTTTGGATGCCGCGTAGATAAATTCTATCTCTTCTTTGATCCCTGGTTCAGCTTGTGGAAAAAGAAAAAAGGAGACACTGAGTACGGACTTGGGTGGATCCCATTTGGTGGCTATGTTAAAATAGCGGGTATGATCGATGAGAGCATGGACAAAGAGCAAATGAAACAACCCCCACAACCCTGGGAATTCCGCTCTAAACCCGCCTGGCAAAGATTGATTATCCTTTTAGGAGGAATAGTCGTGAATGTAATTCTTGCAATTGTGATTTTCATTGGAATTACTTGGTTTTATGGAGAACAACAATTGCCGGTAAAGAATATCAAGTACGGACTCCACACAGATTCATTGGTACGTAGCATTGGTATGCAGGATGGCGATAATTTGGTAGCAATTGACAATCAGCCCCTCACATATTTTGGATCATTTGAAGCAGATATCATATTCAAGAAACCTGCCACCATTCAAGTGCAGCGCGGTGATTCAATTGTAAACTTGTCAATACCGCAGGGTTTTGCGAAGCAAGTGATGGCGCAGCGCCGTTCCGGGTCTTTGCTAACATTACGATTCCCCGCTATTATTGATTCTGTTTCCAAAGAGGCGGTATTTACTGCTGACCGGTTGATGAAAAACGATACGATCATCGCATTGAATGGTAAGCCTACCCAGTTTTTCCATGAGTTATCTCCGCTGAAAGATCAATACAAAGACTCCATCGTACAACTTACTGTATTACGTGGTTCTGATACTGTGCAGGTCAGAGCACTTGTTAGTAGCAAAGGTTCGATTGGATTCATTCCTGTGCAGCCACTCACTCTTATGCCCACCATCACAACCCGATACACACTTTTGCAGTCCATCCCGATTGGCTTCAACCATACCTGGGAAACCCTGGGTAGATATATTACCGGCATCAAACAGATGTTCACCGGGGAGGCAAACGTGAAGGATTCACTGGGTAGCGTAATCAGCATTGGAAATACGTTCCCCGGACAATGGGATTGGGAACGTTTCTGGACATTGACCGCTATTTTTTCAATAGTGCTCGCTTTCATGAATGTGCTTCCTATACCTGCATTGGATGGTGGTCATGCACTGTTCACTTTGTATGAAATGATTACCGGTCGCAAACCAGGCGATAAGTTCATGGAGTATGCCCAGATTGCAGGATTTGTTCTGCTGATGTCTCTCATGGCCTATGCCCTCGGACTTGATGTCTGGAGAATTTTCAAGTAACCTTCGTATCTTCTTGAAAATCAAATTGAATTATTGTCATTTAGGGATGACGAAATTTTGATGTACCTTTATACTTCAGCAGTAATCCGGGGTCGTATTGGTTTCGACAGCATAGGTTACGGTTGGTGCAAGCATGCAGTGCGTTGTATAATTAGCACTTAAATCTGAATATTCGAACTACAAATGGCAATACACAGTATGCCATGGCT
>JBJTJJ010000014.1:0-5041 GCA_046095445.1 Sediminibacterium sp. | reverse complement strand
GTTGATGCCGATTCTTTCGCTGCCAGGAGTCGCCCAGGTGTAGGCAACTGACTTTGACTTGCCTTCCTCGTAAACTGCTAGTTTTAGCACGCTGACGCCATTCCCGTAGATCACCTCAGCCAGCTCAAGGGTGTAAGGAGTCTGCTTGCCGTCGTTGGTTAGCAGGCGGATTCTACCTCCTTTGTCGTGCACACGAAGGCTGCGTTGCACCTCGTAGCCCTCCTTAGCCTCCGGTATCTGTAGAGCGGTCCACCCTGTATACCACCTGCACCGGTCTAGCATATGAGGAATCTTTGCCTTATGTCCGAATACATAGTTTCCGTTCTCATCTTCGGCCTCGTCGCGAATCCAGATGCCATCTTTAGTCAGCCTAAGACTATCGGTGATAAATATGCGTTTCCCGCTACGCTTGGAAACGAAGTTGCAAGCCCTTTCTCTCATGTACCCAATGAAGGCCTCTCCTTGCCTCTTCCAGTAAACCTCACATCCGTCAGTGGATACCAGGTCCGCCATGGTGAGGTTCCTCAGCTTAGAGGTGTCCTTATGAGAGAAAAAGTACAGAGAGTCTACCTTAAAGGAGAAAATATCGAGACGGATTGCGTTTTCAGCTTTGTCTAGCGAGAAAGAATACATGCGCTGTCTGTACACTTTTTTCTCGTCACCGTCCATGTATTGGTAGACGTAAAACACTTGTGGACCTATCTCTGGTAGTCTTACAGGATGGAATACAGAATGGATATGCTCGTGCACATCCTTGACTCCCTCTTCCCGTTCTCTATGCACCTGCCGGTAGTTATCAAACTCACCGGCGAATAGGTTTAAAATGTCCTGTATGTCATTAGGACCCATGGCATTCTTTGTTTTCTGCGCTTGCAGCGTGATTCCTGAAAAGAGCAGCATCAAGGTGATCCATTTTTTCATATTACTTGGGGTAGTTTATTTAGGACGAATTTTAAGTAATTATCTCCTCTTTCTCTGCTCCATTACCTTTTTAAAATACCTCCAACTGGTCATATTTGGAGTAGTGTAAGTGGCGGGAGCATGGGCATATTCTGGAAAATTATTTTCTACAAAAGTTTTGATGACTGCTGGAAGATCAGCATAACCATTCTTCAACTTATAACCTCTGCCCTGGTACAATAAATTTCCAGGCAGGCTGCTCATTTTCATCCAGGGAAGAAAATCACTGAAACGGGTCCAGGATACATCAGCGGTAGCATTGACAATTTTTTTATTATTGAGCTCTTTCTCACTGCAAAAAAAGTTGAAAAGCTCTGCACCCTGATATACATCACTGCGGGTATTCTCCGGCCATTCAGCTTTTTTAAGCGGCGACGGATAAGAAAGAGGCACATCATTGAACATGCCCAATCTGTCATTTCCCATACGCTGATAAGGAACCTTGAAAGAACCATACTTGAATTGTTGATTCACCGGATCATTCCACACATTCATCACTTCTACCTCTTCCCCGGTCCATGGATTTTTCCAGACAGAAAGTATTTCATTGGTCTTGGGGTCTTGGTATACCAGCATCTCGCGGGTAATCAATCTCCAACCGCTATCACCCGGCAATTTTTCACTGCGCGCAATATTATACATCTCAAAATTGAACAGATGCTTCCAGGGTTTCTCAGGATCATAGGCATAAATGGCGCCCTTCGCATAGAAGACTACCTCATCTGTAGGAGATAGCGAGCCCCTCACTTTCATATAGGCATCCATATTGTCCCGGGCATCTTCGAGATTGTAACCGGATTTGCTCTGTGCCCAAATTGCAGAATGAATCAGCAACAGATAGCAGAAGCAAGCAAGTAAATGTTTCATGTGGCTAGGTTTTAATCTTTAGTAAATTGAGTAGATAATATTGTTAGAGGCTGATGGCTGGTAGTCTTTTTATCAATGAGTTGCCAGGTTGCACCCTCAGGTCCACGCACCACAAAGCTAAGTTCTCCGAATTCATTTTTAGAAATATTAGTTGGTTGGAGTCCATGTCGCTTCACCAGATCATGCACGAACTGCAATCGGGGCGTATAAAAAGTATGCATGGTGATGCCGGGCTCACCCAATCGCTGTCTGGCTGATGCGTCCGGCTTGTCTCCCTTTACCGCCATAAAAAATTTTAGCTTTCCACAGATATTATTCGGACTAACAAAACCCTGATAATAATGCGCATATCCGTCCGGCATTAAAAAAGTTGCCTTAGGTCCTTTATTGTTATCACCATCTATTATCGGTGGTCGCTCGGCTTTTAATCCGAAAGCTGTTTGCAGGTACATCAATTGTCGCATGCTGTCCATTTTGATGCAGAAATCATGGTGGGTAAATTCACTGGTCTGCAATGGGGTTGATGGGTCTATTGTTCCGTAGCCAGGAATGGTATATCCATAGCGTTGAAAAAATACATGGTTAAAAAATTCTCCATACACAGCATTTTCCCTCACCCCCACCGGGCGCTTATAAAACCCGGTCTCGGTTCCTGAATTAATGCGCAGAGGATCATCAAAAACGGGAACAGTTGGTAGCCATTTTTCTTGCTTCGAACGTAACAATTGATATATATCGGTCAGTCGAATAATATCTTTTGTAAGCATAACACTTAACCGTTGTCCAACAGTTTCTGGAACAGCATACCCTACCCCGGGTCCCAGGAGACTCTCCCATTCAATGATGCGCAGCAGCCCGTGAGAATCTATTTTACCGTTTTGGAGGCGATAAACCCTGGCAGCTATAGGAACCTGATAAAGAGCTGCGGCTTGAGCAGCAGTTAGCCGGGTACTATCAACAACCTTAAAACCGAATTCACCAAAGTATTGTATGGCCGACGGCGCTTGTTTTGTGCCCAAAACAACTTCATATATCCCACTGATACCTGTCGCCGGTATGCTATCTTGTGCCCTTAGGGTGAATAAAAATCCTATCAGTAAACTACTTAAGAAAAATTTTTTTGTTTTCATTCGTACGTATTTTGCAATAATAGTTTTCCGTTGTTACCGCCAGTAAATAATTGATTCAACGCAAATGGAAACTGATCAATGCCCGGAATAATGTGTTCGCGATAAATTATTTTTCCCTCCCTCAACCAGCCGGATAAATCATTTAGAGCTTCAGCTGCTCTATCAAAATAATCCAACACTATGATTCCTGTTAAAGTACCCCGGGCAGTAACAATCTTCATATAGTTTGAAGGTCCCTGTATTGTAGGCTGATTATATTGGCTAATGGCTCCACAAATAATGATGCGGCAACCTCTGGCAAGATTAGTCAGTGCTGCATCTAAAATACTCCCTCCTACATTGTCAAAAAAAACATCAATCCCATCCGGCAATTGTTTCTTCAAAGCAGCAGATATATCGGGTGTATGCTTATAATCAATTACTACATCCCATTTCAACTCGTCTCTCAGAAAGGAACATTTGTCCTCCCCTCCAGCGATTCCTGCCACCCTGCAACCCTTGATGCGGGCGATTTGTCCAACCAGTGAGCCAACCATTCCTGCAGCACCACTCACCAAAACCGTTTCTCCTGCTCTGGGTTGTCCTTTGTCCAGCAAACCAAAATAAGCAGTTAAACCGGGCATACCCAGAATACCGAGGAACCAACTCAAGGGAGCCAAACCGGTATCCACAGCTGTCAAATGCTCTCCTTTAATTACCGCATAAGTCTGGACGCCAAAAACTCCTGTCACTGTCTGACCGGCCTTCCAGTTGGGATGGCGGGAAATGATTACTTCTCCTGCTGTAAAGGCCCGCATCACCGCACCCAGTTCAACACCGGGCACATAAGTCGTGCCCGCATTCATCCATCCCCGCATGGCGGGGTCGAGGGATATGTAATGAATCCTCACTAACACCTCTCCCTCCCGCGGCTCTGCAAGAGGAACTTCCTCCCTCCGGAAATTAGCTTCGGTAGCCGGCCCCTGGGGGCGGGAAGCGAGCACATAACGGGTATTTAACATGCATCAATGATTAGTTAATGAAGTTAACTATTTTTACTGTTGTATGTCCACCATTCAAAAAAATCATCTCCGCTTTGCCGGGGGACAACTTTTTTACAGAAGTTGCGGCGAAGGCCCTTTATTGATGCTCTTGCATCCCTCCCCCCAACATTCAGGAAGGATGGAAGGATTGATTTCTTTGCTATCAGAACGATTTCATGTAGTAGCGCCCGACACACCCGGATATGGTTATTCAGATCCCTTAAGCCCTGCACCAGAAAAAATAAGTGATTATTGCCCATTTATCGAAGCCATCAGAGAGGAACTGGGCAGCACATCCTTCTTTTTATATGGCACTGCGACAGGCGCTCAATTAGCAGTCGCTTATGCACTGACCTACCCTCACAGAGTTAAACATTTGTTGCTGGACAATGCCGCGCACTTTGAGGAAGATATGAGAAGGCAAATTTTACAGCATTATTTCATATCGCTGCAACCCGATGAGAATGGTTCTCAACTGACCAGATTGCGCGAGATGGTAGAAAAAAGCTGTTTGTTCTTTCCATGGTTCAGTACAGATGAAAGACATCGGGTTTCCGACAAACTTCCCCCGGAGGAAATAATCAAAAATATTATGGAGGATTATCTATTGGCGGGGCCCGATTATGCCAGGGCTTATCGAGCTGCTTTTCTACATGAAAAAGCAGCACACGTTCAACAACTTACTATTCCTGCAATTGTGTTCAGATGGCTGGGAAGCCCCTTACTACCTTATATTGATCAGCTAATAGAACATCCATTACCTGAACAAGTGCGCATAGTTACAACACCTGCAGAACCAAAAGCACGGTGGCAAGTAATGCAACAAACTTTTTTTTCCGTTCTTAAGACTGCTGAATAGGATCCGCTCACAGATGATCGCCCAGCCATTTTCCAAAACTGATTGCCGGGGTTAACAACATTCCACCACAAAATGCCTGTCCACTGGTTGCCGCAGCCCCCAGAATTTCTCCGGCAGCAAAGAGGTTGTCAATTGGCTGTCCTCCTTCCCGTATCACTTGCAACTGATCATTCACTTGTAATCCCCCAAAACTTATCAAGGCA
>JBJTJJ010000013.1:0-4779 GCA_046095445.1 Sediminibacterium sp. | reverse complement strand
GATCAATAGTTATTGTAAGAAATAATACTACCGCATGAAAAAGACCCCTCGATTGAGGGGTCTTTTTTTATTGGGGAGTTTCTCTGAGTTATTAATCTTCCACTTTCACTTTGCCTTTGCTCTTAGCAATTACCTCTTCTGCAATGTTATTGGGTGCAGGAGCATAATGGCTGAACTCCATGGTGGAAGTAGCACGACCTGAAGACAGTGAACGCAGCTGAGTTACATATCCGAACATTTCGCTCAGGGGAACTTTTGCCTTGATTACCTGAAGGTTTCCACGGCTATCCATTCCTTCCAGCATACCTCTGCGGCGGTTCAGGTCACCGGTAACATCACCCATGTATTGATCAGGCGTAACAACCTCCACTCTCATGATAGGTTCAAGTAACACCGGACGAGCTTTTCTTCCCGCTTCGCGGAAGCCACCCTTGGCACACAATTCAAATGACATAGCGTCGGAGTCAACCTGGTGGAAGCTACCGTCAAAAATGCGCACTTTCATTGTTTCCATGGGATAACCTGCAAGAACCCCTGTTGTCATAGAGCTTTCAAAGCCCTTGATAATGGCAGGGTGGAATTCTTTAGGAATAGATCCTCCGAAGATATCGTTCTTGAACTGGAAAGCTTTACCAGGATTCTCATTCAACCACTCCTGATCTGCTGGTCCGATTTCAAAATAAATATCAGCGAACTTACCACGACCACCTGTTTGCTTCTTCAGAATTTCACGGTGCTCGATAGCCTGTGTGAAACATTCTTTATAAGCAACCTGGGGATTACCCTGGTTGATCTCTACTTTAAATTCACGACGCATCCTGTCAACGATGATCTCCAGGTGCAATTCCCCCATTCCGGAAAGAATCGTTTGTCCTGTATCTTCATCCGTTTTAACGCGAAGAGTAGGATCTTCTTCAACAAGTTTAGCAATAGCCATACCCATTTTATCTACGTCGGCCTGTGTTTTAGGTTCTACAGCCACAGAGATTACCGGCTCGGGGATGAACATATTCTCGAGCGTTATCGGATGATTTTCTTCACAAAGGGTATCACCAGTTTTAATCTCTTTAAATCCTACTGCAGCAGCGATATCTCCTGCCTCAATGAAGTCAATCGGATTTTGTTTGTTAGCAAACATCTTCATGATACGGCTGATACGCTCTTTCTTTCCACTGCGCACGTTCAGTACATAAGATCCTGCATCGAGGTGGCCGGAATAACAACGGAAGAATGCCAGACGACCGACAAATGGGTCAGTCATGATTTTGAAAGCCAATGCTGCGAATGGTTCTTTCGGATCGGGCTTACGGGTGATCGTCTCTCCAGTATCCGGGTCGGTACCGGTGATATGGTCGATATCTACCGGACTAGGCAGGTAGCGGCAAACGGCATCCAATGCAGTTTGTACTCCTTTGTTTTTAAAAGAAGATCCGCACATCATAGGAACGATGCTCAAATCGATACAAGCTTTACGAATAGCTTCATGCACTTCAGCTTCTGAAATAGAATTAGGATCATCGAAGAATTTCTCCATCAGATTATCATCGTACTCGGCAACTGCCTCAATGAGTTTAGCGCGCCAGTGATCCACTTCTTCCTTCATATCATCCGGTACAGGAATTTCCTTGAAGGTCATACCTTCTGTTTCCATATCCCAGATAACTCCTTTCATAGTAATCAAGTCAACAACTCCCTTGAAATCATCTTCAGCACCAATTGGCAACTGAAGAGGAACGGCATTGGCTCCGAGCATTTCTTTCACCTGGCTAACTACCATGAGGAAGTCAGCACCGGAACGGTCCATCTTATTCACGAATCCAATGCGGGGTACGCGGTAACGATTGGCCTGGCGCCAAACAGTTTCAGATTGTGGCTCAACACCATCAACAGCTGAGAACAGGGCAATCAGACCATCCAGTACACGCATTGAGCGCTCTACCTCTACGGTAAAGTCCACGTGACCGGGTGTGTCGATGATATTAAAATAGTATGACTTGGTATTGCTGTCAGCAGTTCCGCGAACGGTAGGGAATTTCCACTCACAACTTACAGCGGCAGAGGTAATGGTAATACCCCGCTCTTTTTCCTGCTCCATCCAGTCTGTTGTTGCAGCTCCGTCGTGTACTTCACCAATTTTGTGAATCATACCCGTGTAGCGGAGGATGCGCTCCGTCGTGGTGGTCTTTCCCGCATCAATGTGTGCGGCAATACCGAAATTTCGTTGTAATCTTAAGTCAGCCATAGCTTATTTTGTTAGATGAGTGGGTTACATTTTATGCAGACCCGAATTTTGAGCCGCAAAGGTACAAATATTAATGATAGGAGCATTTTTTGTCAACAAAATTATGTGGATTAGTTTTCGGCTATTCGCCGGAAAAATCCTTAACAATCAATTCATATTAAAAAAAAAGTCCTGCAGAACAGGACTTTCCAACAATATCAACAAAATGATGTTTACACTTTGAAGTGGGAGAATGCCTTATTGGCTTCTGCCATGCGGTGGGTATCTTCCTTCTTTTTGAAAGCTGCACCTTCACCTTTGGAAGCTGCCACGATCTCATTCGCTAACTTATCAGCCATAGTGCGACCATTGCGCTCGCGGCTGTAACGAATCAACCATTTCATACTCAGAGAGATTTTTCTATCAGGACGAACCTCGGTAGGAATCTGGAAGGTAGCACCACCAATTCTGCGGCTACGCACTTCCACCGAAGGTGTAATATTAGCGATGGCTTTTTTCCATACCTCATAACCATCTTCGCTGGTTATCTTGGATACTTTGTCTACTGCATCATAGAAAATGTTGATGGCAGTACTTTTCTTTCCGTCCCACATCAGGTTGTTAATGAACCGGGTTACCAGTTTATCGCTGAAGCGGCCATCCGGAGCCAGTGGTAATCGTTTTGCTTGTGCTTTACGCATGTGCGTTAATTATTAAATGAGTAGGTTATTTTTTTGCCTTTTCTTTCTTAGTACCGTATTTAGAGCGGCTCTTCTTTCTGTCTTTCACGCCGGCAGTATCGAGACTACCACGTACGATATGGTAACGAACCCCTGGAAGGTCTTTAACACGACCTCCGCGGATGAGAACAATGCTGTGCTCCTGCAGGTTATGACCCTCACCCGGTATGTATGCAATCACCTCAATTTTGTTGGTCAATCTCACTTTGGCCACTTTACGAAGCGCTGAGTTAGGCTTCTTGGGTGTAGTTGTATACACACGAGTGCATACCCCACGACGCTGGGGACATGCATCCAGGGCCCTGGATTTACTTTTGGCCCGGATGATTTCGCGGCCTTTTCTTACTAATTGCTGAATAGTGGGCATTATTTTCCTTTTAAAATTCGGACGGCAAAGGTAATAGTCAATTCCGAAAATTCAAAATGTTTTATCCCCTAAAGTCTGATTTTATCAACGGCGGACCTTCCCGGGGCGGATTAGAACGCCCTGACAATCAATAATTGGTCATACACACAGCTCTCAATTGCCTCCTTTCAGCCCCCCAATCAAGTGCAAGAGGAAACAGGCCCTCTGTAATGAGGATTTATCAGGCAATATCGGGTTTCGGTATTTTGCCAATTCAACAAAGGCTGTTGCAGTGGCACTGCCTTACCTAGAAAGGTAATGGTGGAAATAGGGCCATCGAGTGGGTGGATCAGAAAGAAATTTGAAAGCAGGTCGAGTGAATAATCAGTCAACCGGGTACATCCAACCTTTTGTATCGGGGATGGAACCATACTTAATGTCATTCATTTGCTTGCGCAATGCAGGAGCCAATGTCCACTGTTCGATATCGAGCTGGATAGCTTGATCCCTGTAGCCCAATTCATAGATATACGCAATAGTAGCAGCAGTTCCTGTCCCAAATATCTCCTTCACTTCTCCTTTTTGATGAGCAGCAATCAATTCGTCAATGCTTATAGGTCGCTCTTCTACTTCATATCCCATATCCCGAATCAATTCTATAGCACTATTTCGTGTTACCCCCGGGAGAATCGTGCCCTCCTCAAGTGATGGTGTAATAACTTTATTGCCAATCAGGAAAAATACATTCATAACCCCCACTTCCTGCAAATATTTGTGCTCAAAAGCATCTGTCCAAAGCACCTGATCGTATCCTGCTATTCTGGCCTGTGAAGTAGCCAACATGCTGCCAGCATAATTGCCTGCATTTTTTGCAAAGCCAACGCCACCGGGAGCTGCCCGCGTATATTTTTCTTCCACGTAAATACGCATCGGCTTCAGATAGTAAGGACCCGAAGGACTCAAAATGATCATGAACTTATAGGTCTCTGAGGGTTTCACGCCAATCACTTCATCTGTTGCTATCATGAATGGGCGGATGTAGAGGGAATGATCATGGAGTGCGGGCACCCAATCTGCATCCAACTCAATCAACTGACGCATGCCTTCCATGAAAATGAATTCAGGTACCTCCGGCATTTCCATGCGTGCTGCTGATATGTTGAATCTTTTCCAGTTTTCTTCCGGACGGAAAATGGAAACTTTCCCATCCTCCGTTTTATAGGCCTTGATTCCCTCAAATATTGCCTGACCATAATGAAAAACTGCTGTTGCGGGAGAAAGTTGGAGTGAGTGGAAGGGACGAATACAAACATTGGTCCATTGCCCGTCAACATAATCTGCCTCGAGCAGATGATCGGTGAAAACTTTCCCAAAAGGCAAGTTTTTGAAATCCAGATCGCCTAAGGCAGTTTTATCAACACGAATAATTTGTATGGTTTCCGCATCCGTCATAGCCTTACATTTGCTGCAAA
>JBJTJJ010000012.1:0-4166 GCA_046095445.1 Sediminibacterium sp. | reverse complement strand
TCCGGAAACCTGAAGTCCGGAAGAATATACCGCCGTACAAATGTTTTTACATTCGATAGCTTTCGCCATACTTTCATATCCACCCACCCTGAAAGCCATGCGACGCTCGAATTGTTCTAATACATCAATCAGGTTTTGGAAGGTAGGTGTTACGAACAGCTGAGGTTGTGGCTGTGTGATATCGTAAGAATAATTGACTGCATCGATGGTGTAAATTATTTTCTTTACAGAGGGGCGCATGCAGGATGAGCTTTCGCCAATGGAAGAAAGCAGGCCGGCACCATAAATTTTTGGATTATTTAGGTCCCCGATCAACCCATACTCAACCGACCACCATTGCAGTCGGCTCAACAAAGCCATTTCAGATGGTTCGCCGAGGTTTTTTTGGTTGTACAATACCAACTCTTCTGCCTCAGCAATTTTTGCAGGATCAACATTGGGCGCCTCTTTTAAAATAGATAACTCCCGAATAGATTCATACAAAGCATAATCTTTGGAGGAAAACAATGCCTTGGTGCCGATAGAACCGAGATAACTCAGGTACTGGTTGTATTTCACATCGCTGATGATGGGCGCGTGTCCGGCAGACTCATGGATGATATCTGGTGCGGATGTATATTCTATGTGCTCCAGCTGGCGAATATCTGCGGCAATCACCAACACCCGACATGCCTGGTATTCCATAAAAGCTGCGGGAGGGATAAAACCGTCAACCGTTACTGCTCCCCAACCTATTTCCGCCAGCGCATCATTGATTTCCTGCAAGCTGGGAATTTTTTCAATCGTCAATCCGGCTTTTTTCAATCCGGGTATGTAGGGATAATATGCCGCATCTTTCAGGTAACTATAATTTTGACGCATCACATACCGCCATACAGCATGATTCACCGGCGTATATCTTTCGTAGCCCTGATTCACAATGTATTTTCTCAAGTGAAGCGGCAACTGCGCTACCTGCAGATTATTGAAATCAAAGAATTCCATTAAAGACAAGCAAATTGATTGTAGTTGCAAAAATAGACAAAGATAGAGAAGGACAAAGCAGTTAAAAACTTAAATTCAAGTATCAATAAAATATATGTAACTGATTAGAGCTTGTTTATGCTTTCAATTGTACCGGGTACACATTGTTTTGCATTCATCCAGAAAATATAGTATCTTATATCATGACTTTAGGCAACTTGATTGATTATGCACTAACAAAACCCGCAACAGAAGAGACGCTTCCTTTTGGACCGGATGTGCTGGTACTGAAAACGAATGGAAAATCATTTTTACTTGTTTCACTCAATAGTGATCCGGTTCAGTTCAATGCAAAATGCGATCCTGAAAAAGCGCTACAATTGAGAGAGATGTATGAGGGAATAGTACCCGGCTATCACATGAACAAGAAACACTGGAATACGGTTATTCTTGACGGTAGTGTTCCCGATAAACTGGTGCGGGAATTAATTGATCACTCGTATGAGTTGGTGAGTGCTAAAAAAAAGAAGTAGCGATTTATTGAAGTAGTCGCTGAAAAAACTGGCGAAGTGGCTCTGTTATTTTTAGTTCACAATGACCAATTGGCTGGGCTGCTTTTCGCAGCAATTTATCCCACCGATTCCACATTTCATCTCCCTTCTTATTGCTTTCTTCGTATAAAATTTGTAATGACAATATCCCTAGTTGAGCCAGATTGGCAGCATGCAGTGCAATGTCGTGTAGTGCCGGAATTTCTTTTGCCTGTTGTTGAACACATTCATTCTGCCGAATCCATGATAAAAAAAGTGAGCGCAAATTTTGTTTCCAAACCGTGTCGGTCGCCAAATAATAGCTTTGCAACTGCTTTGTCAGATCACGAACAGCTTTTTGATCAGGCACGGCGATATCTGCTGCTAGCGTATAAGGTGAAAATCTTGTGAAGTTATCTAACTTATTCCGTTGGTAACCCTGAACAGGTTCCAGATATTGGGTAACCAATGACAGGCAGTCCACCTCCTGATTCCCTGCCAGTCTGCGCAGCATCATCTCTCTGTTTTTTAGGTGGGTACTTCCCAATGCCTCAAGTTGAACAGAAATGATATCCATCCGTCGATACATATCTTCTACATTCCGAACATCTGGTGGCGACCACAGTCGCTCTGCAATCGCTGCAGTTCTTGGCCATATCCTTGAATCTATGGTTTCAGCAGTAACGTGTTCCGTCCACATCGTTGCCTCCCCACCCAATATCAGCTTTTCTTCTGCTTCTGTCAGTAACTTTTCTCCTTTTTTTATTTTATTGATGATATCCGATTCGAAGCGATTAAAATTGGCTTCACTATCTGGTATGATTACCTCATTGCGAAATGGAATGGGATCATTCAGATAGTGATAAGAAGCCGGCTGTACCAAATCAATGTAATATCCCTTCGATAAAATACTTCGGTACCCGTTTTTTGCTGATGACAACAATGCTTCCATGCCACGCCAGGATTGAATCACCATATCGCGGGGAACACCTTGCTCCACCAGAAGATCATAGCGTCCTTCATTGAAATGCTTTTTGGCTGTAGCATCTTTCAATTCTTTCATCAGCACTTCATCCCAACCAATAGGAATTTTCCCATTACGGGCCAGCACATTGCGGATACGTCGGTTGAAGTAATTCTGCAGTGCTAACGTTGAGGTGAATCCGCTGTCTTGCATGAATTGCTGTATGGCAGGATTTTTCTTCCAGTCGCGACCGGTATTTTCATCACCCCCGATATGAAAATACGCATCAGGGAAGAGAGTAGTGACTTCTGTCAGGAGAGAGTCAAGAAAGGTATAAGTGGATTCGCGCGTAGGATCAATCACCGGATCAAAAACACCAAAGTGGTCTTGTAATTCATATTGTCGCGGAACAGATGCCAGGTGCGGGTATGCAGTTAAAATAGCAGTAGAATGTCCGGGCAGATCGATTTCCGGTACTACCCGTATGCCTCTTTGATTGGCATAGGCAATGATTTCACGCACCTGCTCGTGGGTGAAGTACATACCATCAGATGCTTGTTCATGCAGCCGCGGAAAAATTTTTGATTCAATGCGGTAACCCTGATCATCACTGATATAGAAATGCAGCACATTCATTTTTACCGCAGCCATGGCATCCAGGTTGCGTTTGATCACCTCCATGGGCATGAAGTGATAGGGTAGTGCAATCAGTAATCCCCTCCAGGGAAAGCGGGGAGCATCTTCGATGGTGGTTCCGGAAAAATAATATCCTTTGTTATCAGAAGCAATGAGTTGAAATAGTGTTTCCAGCGCACGGATTGCCCCAATATCGGTATCCGCATCAATAGTAACCCCTTCCGAATTTACTTTCAGTTGATATGATTCATCTTCCCCCAACACTAACTCACCCTTGCGCTTTGCAGTGATGAGGAGTCCCGCACCCTTCAATCGGCTGGAGGGTGTAACCTGCCAGGAAGGGAAAAAAATGCCTGTCTTCTCGGCAAGTCGCTGATAAAATCTTGCAGATTCTTTCCATATTCTTTCACTTCCATTTCCGTTGACCTGTATGCGAAATGAAGCTAAGATGCGAAAAGGAGAGGCTGTCATCTCATACCGTGCCGGCAGGGGCATCAAAGGAGGTGTTTGTGCCGATACAGATACTATAGTAATCAGCAGCGATAAAAATATGATGAAGCGCATCATGCCAAAACAAGTTTTGCCAGTGCCTGCCAGAAATCGGCATAACCATCCCAATAAACAAAGTTACAACCCCAGTGTGGACTAGGGTCGGAAGTGTATGCCAATACTTTTCCCTTACCTGTGCTTCCTATAACGATGGCGGGGTCACCGGTTTCGCGGAACCGGGCAATAACTGTAGAACCTTCCTTGATAAAAGTTTTGTTGTACCCGAGAATAGGCGGACATCCGTCTAAATTCAGTGAGGGACAGATCTGCTTTCCTTCTTCTGTAATCTCCATAGAAAATCCTTCGGTAGTTTCAACCAGGTCTTCTATATCCATACAACGTACAGGCAAAATTTCAGCCAGCCGCGTTCTTCCCCATCCACCTTTGCCCAGTTCTCCGGTGAATGAATACCAGCCACCCAGGAACATGTACCTTCCACCCTGCTGCACATGTTCTACTGTTAAGCGAATGCGGTCGGGGAAAGTCAGTATTTCTTTGCCAAATTTACTGCGATCAAAAAATTT
>JBJTJJ010000011.1:0-1565 GCA_046095445.1 Sediminibacterium sp. | reverse complement strand
TGTTGTAGGGTGGGTTCATGCATAACCATTTTTCCCCCGAAATAATCGCAAAGTACCGGCTTGGTGATATCATCTGCTGTTGGACCTAATCCGCCGGTAATAATAACGATGGATGCCCTTTTGCCTTCTGTAGAAAGAGCTGCACGAATATCATCTGCCCGATCCCCCACCGCAACCCGATGTCTCAACAAAATCCCTATTTTGTTCAATTCTGTGGCGATCCAGGCACTGTTGGTATCAATCACCTGTCCAATCAATAACTCATCACCAATAGTAATGATCGAGGCAAAAACTTTTTCGGGCATGCTGAAGTGCTTAATTTAGTGCAAGGTAACTTCATTTATGAAAAGATGTGTTTTGTTGTTCCTGGTTTTCTGTTTTTCTCTTGCGTCGACAGCTCAGCATTTGTCAGAACGCCTGAAAAAAGCTACAAGCCAACTGTTGGCAGATCCTCAAATGCGCTATGGTATACTGGGTTGGCTGGTTATCGATGCTGATAACGGAGATACATTGGTTAGTTGGAATGCGAATACCGGATTACCACCAGCGAGTTGCCTGAAAGTCATTACCAGTGCTACTGCCTTCGAATTATTAGGTCCTTCCTTTCGCTTCGCCACCGGATTTCTAACCGATGGGGAATGGAAAAATGGAGTGCTGGCAGGAAATCTCTTCATCGAAGGAAACGGAGATCCTGCTTTGGGAAGTCATCGATTTGTTACTACCCGTCCGCCGCAGCAAATAGCGGAATGGATAACCTCGTTGAAAAAGGCGGGAATATCCCGCATCAGCGGGAAACTGCTCCCACTCAAGAAGGGATGGTCGGGTATTCCTACCCCGGGAGGATATACCTGGAATGATATCGGTAATTATTATGGTGCCGGCAGCGATTATTTAAACTGGCGGGAAAATCAATATGACCTCCTGCTTCGCTCAGGACCCAAAGTAGGAGATAGCGTGGAAATAGTTGCCGCCAAACCAGCACCCGTTCATGTGAAATTCGAGGTGACAGCAAAAGCAGCAGAAAAAGGAACCGGCGATCAAACCAATATTTATCTGGCACCCCGGTCGCTGGAAGCAGTCGTAGATGGCACAATTCCTAGGGGAGAACAACAATTTGTCATCGCAGGTTCTATCCCCGACCCACCGGCACAACTCATGAGTGAACTAACCAATTCTTTTCGTGCGTCCGGACTTCCGGTGGATGAAACTTCGATTCCTCTCGCCAACAGTTCAGTTCTTCAGCCCATCTTCTATCATTATTCTCCCGCAATAGATAGTTTAAATTATTGGTTCCTGAAAAAGAGTGTGAATTTATATGGAGAGGCATTTGTTCGGGCGATCGCTCAGCAAGATGGGGGAGATGGTTCCTTGGAGGAAGGCATCAATAGAGTAAGAAAATTTTGGAAAGCCCGGGGTATTGAACCCGGATCATTGAAAATGATAGACGGTAGCGGACTATCACCGCAGAATAGAGTGACACCCGGCACTTTAGTCCGTGTACTGCAATATGCCCGTCGTCAGTGGTGGTTCAATAATTTTTTACAATCATTTCCGCGTTACAACGA
>JBJTJJ010000010.1:0-1469 GCA_046095445.1 Sediminibacterium sp. | reverse complement strand
AATCAACAAAAGGGAGCGGAAAATCATAACAGAATTCGTTTTGAGGCCGCAAAGGTAACTAAGTCAACAAAGTATTTTGTCAAAAAACTGTAATAAGTTTTGAACCCTTTATTTTTGCTTTATGAAAAGAATGCTTGTTGTGACGGTTGTAGGATTGCTTGTTGCCTGCGGACCAGACAAAACCTATGTTCTAACCAATCCGGTCTTATCCGAAGTTCAGTCCCCCGAAGTAGTACAACAAATCAATCTCATCAATCAATTTCCGGATAGTATTCCCCTGCGGGAATATTCCGTAGATGTTTTGGATAGTCTGGGGGCCAGGAATGAAGCATTGCGACAATTGGATACCCTGATCAAATGGGATAGTTTGAATGCGGGATATTGGAATAAAAAAGCAGACTTACTGGAAAGAAACGGAGATACTTCAGGAGCATTGCGATCCTACCGCTATTCGGCCAGAATTTATCGCTCTCCGGATGTATTGCTGAGAGCTGCCAATTTGTTCGCCGAGAAGAGGAATGACACTGCTTTAATCATTGTCAACAGTATTACCGAGGAGTGGACTGACAGAACAATTTTATCACATGCGAATTTTATTCGCGGTATTTATTTTGCCAGAAAAGCCATGACTGAGCAGGCGCAACAATCGTTTGATGCTTGCATACGATTTAA
Source organism: Sediminibacterium sp. (assembly GCA_046095445.1). GTDB lineage: Bacteria > Bacteroidota > Bacteroidia > Chitinophagales > Chitinophagaceae > Sediminibacterium. The sequence goes on along the minus strand of JBJTJJ010000010.1, from coordinate 797 downwards.
TTATCAATACCTGGAGGCCCACATGGAAAAAGGTTTCCTGCTCTGGGATGCGGGCAATGTGGTGGGGGCAAAAAAGATTTTTAAACTTGTAGTTCAATTAAAAGGGACCTATCCGGATGGGTATTATTGGTTGGCCAAATGTGAGGAAAAGTTGAAAGATAGTACCAATGCCAAAGAGCATTTCCTTCAAGCCAACCGACTGGATGCTAATTTAACGATTCCTGAATGGACAAAGGTAAAGGGCAACAATTGAGCTCTCATAAAAATTGAGTAATTTTACTATATGGCTTTGATCGCCCCCTCACTCCTTAGTGCCAATTTTTTACAACTCCGCGAGGAATGTGACATGCTGAATGCCAGCCAGGCAGACTGGTATCATTTAGACGTGATGGATGGCAGCTTTGTTCCCAACATCAGCTTTGGCATTCCTGTAATCGAGCAGATCCGAAAGGCTACAACGAAAGTTTGCGATGTGCATCTGATGATACAACGACCTGAATTGCTAACGGAAGCATTTCATAAAGCGGGTGCTGATATATTGACTGTACACTACGAGTCCTGTGTTCATTTGCACCGCAACCTCCAGCAAATAAAATCACTGGGTATGAAGGCGGGGATTGCTGTCAATCCGCACACACCCATTTCACTGTTACGGGATATTTTACCTGATGCCGATCTGATTTGTTTAATGAGTGTTAACCCTGGTTTTGGCGGACAACAATTCATTCCCGGTACACTACAAAAAATTAGGGAACTGGTGCAACTCAGAAAAGCAACCGGTTCGAGTGCCTTAATAG
>JBJTJJ010000009.1:0-1353 GCA_046095445.1 Sediminibacterium sp. | reverse complement strand
GTGATAATCAGCCCGCTTTTTTTCTCACTGAAGCCGCTGAAACGACCGGAGCAACCGGTATTGGCAGCTTCTCCGGGAACCATGTTTCTGTTGTTGGTGTTTTCACTCCACAAGTTGCGGGAAGTTTCCCCATACAATACTTATTCACCAATTCAACCGGCTGTCGTGATTCTGCATCACAAACAGTTGTGGTAAATCTATCTCCAGATATAAATGCAGGTGTTGATCTGTTGGTTCCGGAAGCAAGAGCAATACTCCTGGCTGCTACTGCTACGGGAGGCACCAACTTACAATTCAATTGGCAGCCGAGAATCTATTTAAATAATCCGATTTTGCTTCAGCCACTGTGCACTCCCTTACAAGATATTTCATACCAATTGGAAGTAACCAATGCAGAGGGCTGTTTTGCAACTGATAGCGTCAATATCAAAGTACTTTTTTTACCCAAGGTTCCGAATGTATTTTCTCCTAATGGCGATGGCATCTACGATACCTGGCAAATACAATATCTAACGGATTATCCAAATTGTCGAGTGCAGGTTTTTAACAGGGCTGGACAACTAATTTTCCAGTCTGTAGGATATAGCACTCCATGGGATGGAACCTGGAAAGGACAGCCGCTACCCATTGGTACTTATTATTATATTATTCAGCCGGGCTTGGGCACAGAAATCATTAGAGGGGCAATTACATTAATAAGATAAAAAGCAGAATCATATAAAAAAATATGCTACTGGATGATAGCAGGTTTTCGAACTTAAAATAATTCAAATATTCAATACTATATTTTTGCATTGACAATAGTTGCCCAACAACATCAAAGGCAGACCATGTAAAAATGATTATATTTGAGTGATACCGGAAAGATGAGAAAGACATATTCCATATTTTTTCTATTGTGTACTACCCTACCGGCTGTTCTTATTTATTTTTCCCTGATAGTTGAAAAACAACATATAAAAAATAATATTCGGGAGAAGACAGAAGTAGGGTATAATAAATCCCATCTGAAGAAGGTTTCAATAGCATCAAAAGATGCTCATTTATTAATTGAATGGGAAAATGAAAATGAATTTGAGTACAACGATTTAATGCACGATGTAATAAAAAAAGAAGCAACAAAAGATAGCCTTATTTTTTGGTGTCTTTTAGATGAAGAAGAAACAATTATAAAAGAAAAATTAGAGGATTTGCTTTGTTTTCTCTCCGGAGGATATCCAATTCAATCCGAGACTCAACATTTACTTGAAAAAATATTTAAAAAACTTTATTGCTCTTCTAACTTGGAAGAATCCATTTTTTTAAGTTCTACACACATCGGTAGATCACCCTTTCAACCTGGCTTTTGTAGCG
>JBJTJJ010000008.1:0-18534 GCA_046095445.1 Sediminibacterium sp. | reverse complement strand
AATACTATGAAAAAAATTATTTCTTACCGGGAACTACAAAAGACACCACTGGTGAACTTTTGGCGGAAAGACAAGGAAATACTGTCAAACCGGAAATAGGATCCTCATAGTCATCCGCATATCTACCATCACCATAAGCCCGAATATATACTGTTTGTCCGGGTTCAAATCCTTTAGAAACAAACCAGCTGATTTTAAAATTATCATTCTCCACAATGTCTTCTTTTCCTGTGTAATACTGTTTCTCTGTTACAGAATAACTTGTAGAACTAACATCCGGAGAAGTGCTCATGAAAAAGCGTACTGCCTTCTCTCCGCTTGAATTGTTGGTAAAAACCGGATTGAACAATATTCCTTCTTCAGCCAAACCGATTGCCAGCAAATTCTGTAAGGTTGGAAAGGCTTCGCTCCATTTGCGAACTGCGAGTTTGGAAATATCAAGTGTTGAAACCATGCTTATGTACCTGGTTGCACTCACAACTGTTGCAGCATGATTCACAGCGCCATGATAAAGTCCCATAATACGAGAGGTGCCAAAGCCGGCTTTTGATATTGTAAGATCATACGTACCAAAAGGGATGGAGTCCAAAGTCCATTTACCCTGGCTGTTCGATTGGGTAGAAACATTGGTTTGGTCGATTGTAATAGTAACCCCACTTCCATCAGCTATAGTCTTACCATCTATGTCATATAAACGTATAACACCGGTTATATTTCCACGTCTTTTTTCAGCCTGAATCACATCAGGAACAGTGATAGAATGTTGGTTGCTATTCTTGTTACATGCCAATACCAATAACAAGGCAATACCAAGTGATTTTTTCATTTGCGTTGAGTTTAGGGTTTAAAATAGGAAATTTTTTCATTTACACTGCTTCCCCGCCAGTGCCCTGTCCAAATGCACATAGCCCCCATCCACGTGCAGTAATTGACCGGTAGTATGGGAGGAAACAGGCGATAACAGGAAAAGAATGGCTGCCGCGACTTCATCGGGGGTTGTCATTCTGTTTCCCAATGGAATTCGATTTTGAATTTCTTTTAATTTTTCTTCGGGGTTGGGCAAAGTTTCCAGCCAGGTCTGGTAAGCCGGTGTATCACATTCCGCTACTACCACCCCATTCACCCGAATGCCTGCAGGAAGCAATTCCACAGCCCATTCTCTGGTTAGTGCGGCTCTACCGCCATTGGATGCTGCATAGGCAGAAGTATTGCCTTGTCCGGTCTCTGCAGTTTTCGACACCACATTCACAATGGCTGCCTGCGTTGATTTTTTTAACCAGGGCAATGCAAAATGCGCCATACTATAATAGTGTACCAGGTTTTGTTCCAAACTGTGCCTGAACTTGTTCAGATTACCGCTTTCCAATCCAACCCCATCATTGATTCCGGCATTGTTCACGAGTCCGTCAATTCTTCCGGTATGATTGATCACTGTTTGAATAATTTTTTCAGCACTCCCCGGATCAGTCAGTTCAGCTATAACCTGTAAGGTGGTATGTCCATTCAATAACAACTCATTGGTGAGTGTTTGAACCGCAGCTGCCTGTCGATCTACAATAACCGGTATAGCTTCTTCTGCTGCAAGCGCACGTACTACAGCTCTTCCAATTCCGCTGGCACCACCTGTTACAATGACTACTTTATTGGCAAGTTGTAAATTCATAGGATTGATTTATTGTGCGTGAATGACTGTTTGTTGAGAGCAACCCAATCCTTCAATCCCTAATTCAACGACATCTCCGGCTTGAAGATATACCGGATTGGGCTTGATGCCCATTCCCACACCGGAGGGAGTACCTGTTGAGATGATATCACCGGGCAACAGTGTCATGAAATGGCTGGTGTAAGCTATCAAAGTAGGCACATCAAAAATCAAATCATCGGTATTGCTTTCCTGCATTAATTTACCGTTGACCAGTAACCATAATTTCAAGTGATGTGGATCTGGAATTTCATCGGTCGTGACGAGCCAGGGACCTAAAGGAGCAAAGCTATCACAGCCCTTACCTTTGTCCCATGTTCCTCCTCTTTCCAATTGAAAGGCCCTTTCGCTTACATCATTGTGCAAGCAGTAGCCGGCTACATAAGAGAGCGCATCTTCCTTGCTAACATAAGATGCTTTTTTTCCTATGATTACCGCCAGTTCTACTTCCCAGTCTGTCTTGGTGGAGTTGCGGGGTAAAATGATGGGGTCATATGGCCCACTAATAGCGGTGGTTGCTTTGAGAAAAATGATGGGCTCTGTCGGAGCAGCTGCTCCGGTCTCTGCTGCATGTGTGGCATAGTTGAGTCCGATACAAACAATCTTGGATGGTCTTGCTACCGGGGCACCATACCGTATATCTTTCGGCAAGAGAGGTAGGGATGTATTTTCTATCAAGGATGCCAGCTGATCAATTCCGCCTCCCACAAAAAATTCTTCATTGAAATCTGTACAATGTGCTGATACATCATAACAGTTTCCATTCCAATAGATTCCGGGTTTTTCTTGCCCTGGCTTTCCCCATCTGATTAGTCGCATACAATTAGTATTGAAATCAAATAAAAAATATTGGTCAAGATAAGCATACTACTTGAATCAGCACTTGTAATAGTTTACCTGATTGTATATTTCAATGATTGAGGTGCAGATATCCCCCATCAATAGGATAATCATTTCCTGAAATAAAATTAGCAGCATCGCTGCAGAGATACAAGGCCAATTGGGCTACTTCCTCAACGGTTCCCATTCGACCCATAGGTTGAGAAGCAGCCAGTTTTTGTAACATGGCATCTTCTTGTCCGGGATAATTTTTGGCAATGAAACCGTCAACAAAAGGGGTATGAATTCTGGCGGGTGAAATAGAGTTACACCGAATATGCTGGTGTAAATAATCTGTAGCCACGCTTCTTGTCATAGCTATCACAGCTCCCTTGCTCATGCTATAGGCAAATCGGTCAGGAATACCGGTGATTCCGGCAACAGATGCTATGTTGAGAATGGCGCCACCACCTGCTTTCAATAAAATCGGAATGCCTGCGTGCAAACAGTGATAAACACCTTTTACATTGACCTGATAAATTCTATCAAAATCTTCAGGACTTGTTCCTGCAGCATTGCCTACATGAGCTATGCCTGCACAATTCACTAATATGTGTGCAGATTCAATGGAAGTAAAGACCTTAGTCACTTGCGTGAGTTGGGTAACATCAGCAACAAAGCTGGTTGCCTTACCCCACGCTGCTTCAATCGCTGCGCGTGTTTCTTCGAGCGATGCAGCATGTATATCCATCAGGTATACCTCTGCGGATTGCTGTGCAAATAACAAAGCGATGGCTCTTCCTATTCCACTTCCTGCTCCTGTTATGATGGCTCTCTTGTTATGAAGACTGAACATATTTCAACGCTTCTTTGAGTGAAAAAATAGAATTCATGCGCACCCATTTTTCACCGGGAGCAGCAAAGGGTAATCGCTGCTGAAACCGGTCCATCAGGCTTTCCCATTCCTGTACGAGCGGATTATTTGCATCGGCAACTGACTTTGCCAAAAAATCAAACTGCAGGTTGGTATGCATCAACATAACCAGTCTGTTCCCTGCTCTGAATATTTGCAGATCCTCTATACCGGCATCCTGTATACTTTTCAAAATGCCCGGCCATACTTTTTGGTGCCATTCTTCGTAGGCAGCAATTGCTTCCGGATTGTCTTGCAGATCAAGTAGTAGTATGTGTTGCTGTATCATTGTTTGTCAGTTGAGTGATTGATATGGCCCTTCCAGCCAAACCATGCAACTACTATAAAACAAACCATGGGAACAAAATAACCATTTTGAATATTGCTTGTCATATCAGTGATAAGTCCGAATAGCAAAGGAAGTATTCCTCCCCCAACGATGGCCATTACAATCCAGCTACTTCCAATTTCGGTTTGACTTCCCAATTCCCTGATGCCCAGTGAGAAGATGGTGGGAAACATAATCGACATAAAAAAGCTAATGGCGAATACAGTATACAGGGCTGCCATTCCTTGTCCGTAAACTGCCATGTAACAAAGTATAATATTCAACAATGCATAGATAGTTAAGAGTCTCGCCGGTGATATCCATTGCATGAAAAAAGTACCGATGAAACGTCCTAACATGAAAGAAACCCCATATCCTATACCCAAATAAGTGGCGGCGGTACTTTTATCCATATTTGCAGATTTGGCAGCATATAGAATAAATAAACTGTTGACACAAACCTGTGCTCCCACATAAAAAAATTGAGTAATCACCGCATTTCTCAAGTGTGGGATTTGCCAGACTGCCATCAATTCTTTCCATCCGGGAACTGTTTTTCCCTTCTCTCTTTTGTCGGGCATGTTGATTTTCAGAAAAATAAATGCAACCAGAATGATGACAGCTCCAATAATTGAATAGGGTAATTGAACGGAAGAAGCTTCTGCGGCCAATGCTGCCTGTTTGGCTATAGGCGTCATTTGATTCAATTCCTCCAGAGGAATATCCTTGGTCAGGATGACCCCTGCACCAATGATGGGTGCAATAGTTACAGCCAATCCATTGAATGCCTGGGCAAAATTAAGCCGACGGGAGGCAGTTGCCGGATCGCCTAACAGGGCAGCATAAGGATTAGCAGCAGTTTCCAACAGGGCCAATCCACTTCCAATGACGAAAAGAGCACCGAGAAAGAAGATATACAATTGCGTGGAAGCTGCAGGTACAAATAGAAAGGAACCCAGCGCAAAGAGCAGCAACCCCAGCAATATGGTTGTCTTGTAACCAAATCGGCGTATGAGCATGCCGGCTGGTAATGCCATAAAAAAATAAGCAATGAATATGGAAGAATCTACCAGTGCAGCTTCCAGCGTAGAAAGACTGAATGCTTTTTTTAGGTGGGGTATTAGGATCGGGTCAAGGTTGTGCACAAAACCCCAGAGAAAAAAAAGGGAGGTCAGCAAAATAAAAGCGCTGCGAGTAGATGATTTATTGGCTGACATGAATAGCTGAACAGTACATTTGGTGCATATTCAGCCCTTAAGTTACTGAAGATTTTACTAATAGCTGGATTTCAGTCCGGTAACATTACCCTCTCAACTGCAGACATAAAAAAACCGGCGGCAGCCATTTGACAATGGCTACCACCGGATATTCATTCAAAAAAAATGTTTTACAGGATGCTGCGACGCTGTGCCATTGCGCTGCGTTGATTTCTCTGAATTTTCCAAAGGTCAGCAATACCGAAACGAGTACGGCTTTGAGCAGACTCTACATTTGAGGAGTTGTTGACTAGGGATGCGTTGTTAGAAGAAGAAAATGATGTTTCATTTGCTTCATTTTTGGCATGTGTGTGCATAGATATGTCTTTCATAACTTATGATTTTTTAAGTAAATGATGGTAATGGCCCGGGATAAACAATCGTTGATGAAGTACTTCTGGTCTTAATTCCCGGCTCAGTGCGTTTATTCAACGCTTCCGGCCGCAAAGGTACAAATAGTGTGCCATTTGACCATCAGTTAATAGCCAATACAATGTTAATTGAGATAAAAAAATCAATCAAATGCTGAGTTCAGCATCCGGTCTGCACTCATCCGAAAGTGCCACCCTTCCTCTGTTCTTTCTCACTACGCGCGAGAACAGACTGATTTCCTGATCAAAGAGGAAACGCAGAAAGAGTTTTGTCCAGGATGTATGGCTAGATAATTGATCATAAAATCCGGGAGCGGTTTTTTTGATATCAGGTAATCTGTTCCAGGGTACGGAAGGAAAGTCATGGTGTTCATTGTGGAAGCCCACATTGAATGCAACATGGTTGAGAACTCCGTAGTAGCTATACGTCTCCTGCTCACCCTGCGTCAGATAATGCTCCTGAATCCAACGTGCGCCTAGAGGATGAAGTCCAACAGAGAAGAAAAAACTTGCCACCAGGTAAACAAATGATTGTGCACCGAGGAACCAGATGATGGCGGTCATGGAAGCAATCTGTATTACCCAATTCAAGGCAACCCACTTGTCAAAGGGGGCTATTTCGCGCAGGCGCGAGAGGCGGAAAACCTGAAAAAGTGGATAAAAGAGGAGCCAGATTACTTTTCCTATAAAATAATGATTGATCAATTTCGCTTCCCAGTAGTTAGGAAGATCGCCATCCAACTCATGAACTCCCTGAAAGGAATGATGCTTTAGGTGGTAAGTCTCGAAAGTAACTGAACTGGGAAAGATGAGGGGTATATTGGCAATCATTCCGGATAACTTGTTGGCAGCCCGATTTTTGAAAATAAGTTTATGGGCACATTCATGAATGAGCACAAAAAGGGCATGGTCGGCGAAAGCTCCTATGAAGTAGGCTGCACCGAAAACCCACCACCATGACTGACCTGATAGTAGGTATGCCACCAACACCTGTAGGGATACTATGCCAATGATAGCCAGAAAAGAATAAGGGTTCTTGCCAATTAGTCCGCGCAATTCTGGATGCTGTTTTAACATCTCTCTGGTTCTCCCCCGATGCGGTTCCGGGGTCTCTACATGCACAAAGTCAGTTCTAACCATTTTCTGTTTTTTTCAAATATAAAGCATCTGCTTAAAACTTACCGTTGTGTTGAACGATTCTTGGATTTGAGAGAATCTCCTTCGGCAATTTGGGAATGAAATTGTACTTTTAGTAGTATCATAGATACCCGTATTAAATGACCCCCATTTCAACAGCATTGCTCTCTTTTGGTATGTCGGGTAGGGTATTTCATGCGCCTTTTTTGCATGCTCATCCGGGATTCACACTTTCCTCTGTTTGGGAAAGAACCACCCCTACCGCTACTTCCATTTATCCATCCATTCGGTCTTTCAAGCAACTGGAAGAGATACTGGAGGACCCAACTATTGAGATGGTGGTGGTCAACACGCCAACAGCCACCCACTTTGATTACACCCGGCAAGTATTGGAAGCGGGAAAACATGCCATCGTTGAAAAAGCTTTTACGGTTACAGCGCAAGAAGCGAAATTGTTACAACAAATGGCTTTGGAAAGGGGGCTATCCCTTAGTGTTTATCAGAACCGTCGGTATGACAGTGATTTTCTCACGGTAAAGAAAATGGTAGCCTCCAACTTACTGGGGGAATTAGTGGAAGTGGAATTTCATTATGACCGCTATAAAGCAGCGTTAAGTCCGAAATTACACAAAGAATTGCCTTCACCGGGAGCTGGTCTTTTGTATGATCTGGGTCCCCACCTGATTGATCAGGCATTGGTACTTTTTGGTTACCCGGATGCGATTTTTGCGGATATCAGAACGCTTCGTCCGGGATCGGCAGTAGATGATTGTTTTGAATTGCTGTTGTATTATCCACGTTTAAGAGTAAGATTAAAATCAGGGTACCATTATAGAGAACCTATTCCGGCCTATACTTTGTTTGGCACGAAAGGTAGTTTTCATAAATCAAGGGCAGATGTGCAGGAAAGGGATTTGCAGGCGGGCATGTCTCCTGTATCTGCTGGTTGGGGTGTCGAACCTAAGGAAGAAGAGGGCTGGTTACATACGGAAACAGAGAAAGAAGTGATACGGCAGCATTGGCCATCGGAAGCCGGCAATTATCTTCACTATTACGAAGCCATCTATCGACACATAAGAGAGGGAGCTACAATACCTGTATCTGCTGATGAAGGTATAAGAGTTATGCGCCTCATTGAAGCGGCACTGCAAAGTTCGTCACAAGAACAAGTGATTAACTTGTAATAACTACATTTTTTTGGCGTCTTCCAGGAATTTGGCAAGGCCGATATCTGTTAAAGGATGTTTGAGCAGCGCAAGGATAGAATCTAAAGGACAGGTACAAACATCAGCTCCGAGTTCAGCAGCTTTTACAATGTGCAGACCATTACGGATAGAGGCCGCTAAGATTTCAGTCTTGAATGCCTGAACATCATATATCTGGCGAATTTGTGCTATTAATTCCATACCATCCCAACCGCTGTCATCGATGCGCCCGATGAAGGGTGATACATAACTGGCACCTGCTTTGGCAGCCAAAATGGCCTGGCCGGCAGAAAATACCAGGGTACAATTGGTTCTAATGCCATTATCAGTGAACCATTTGATAGCTTTTATACCATCTTTAATCATGGGAACTTTAACAACGATATTGGGATGAATGGCTGCCAGTTTTTTCCCTTCTTCTACCATGGAGGCAAAATCTGTTGACAATACTTCTGCACTGATATCTCCCTGCACCATTTCGCAAATGGTGAGGTAATGTTGATTGATGGCTGCTTCACCTTTGATGCCTTCTTTGGCCATCAGCGAAGGATTGGTAGTAACTCCGTCGAGAATTCCCAGGTCATTTGCTTCCTTGATCTGAGCCAGATTGGCCGTGTCAACAAAAAATTTCATGCAATGCTATTTAGATAAGAATAATGTAATAAAAAATGGCAGGCTACTTACATCGCACCGCTACAACCGCCTATCCTTGCTGCATTCCTGCCCTGGGGAGGTTCAGCAGGAGCTGGTCGTGCAAGACCTGCCGCTGCAAAGATAAGGAATTAGTGTCACATGATTGGTTCCCAAAAGTGGTTATTGCCTGATACCCGGACCAGTTCTCAACTTATGAAATCCCAATAATTCATCATAGCGGGAGCTGAAAGAACGGTAATAAAATAAGATGGTGTACTCATTTTCCGCTTCAAAATAATTCCCCTCCGTGAATCCGGGATCCGGACGAAAAGTGGGATCATTATTTCTGCTGGTGACATAGGAGTAACTATAATAACCTTGTTTTAAAGGCAGCATTTTTTCGTACAATTTTTTTTCATCATTCCATTGCATTTTATATTGTTCTCTCGGCAGCATCAATGTGGCTTCGCTCCAAATAAAGACATCCCTGCCCGGATAGGGTTGCTTTGTTGTGGGCTCCAGAGAAAAATAAACATTCATATATTCCGTTTGCCACCAGGTATTGGATTGGTCAGTAGTACCTATGGAAAAATGACCATTCAGATCAGGAAAAAATGCATACCTGGTCCTGGTTCTATCAGCATCCGTTTTCAAAAAGACCTTAACCGGAATACTACTATTATCAATTCTATCAATTCTATCCGATAAAAACCGAATACTCCTTACATCCGCCCAACGATATTCCTTCCCCGCAGGGAATACAGCATCTAATTCTGCATTGAATTCCACTATATTTTCACGAATGATCAAGGGTTGTTGTGGTGATTTGGCAGTTTCCCAGCGATTGTTTTGAAGGATGATCAATCTCCCTTGTTGCTGCATGAACAATGGGATGGATTTCACATTCAAATTTACCTGTACTTTTTGATGGGTCATCTGTAAAGCAGGGTCAAATGGTTGCAAGGCAGTTGCACCGATAGATACCTGATTTTGTACAATCATCATGCGGCGGGTAAAGGCCAGCTGACTGGTATCGCCATTTAAGAAAACTTTGAGCAAATAATTACCACTCTTCAGCGGGAGGCAATTTCTTTCCGGAAGATTTACCTGATAGTGCACATAAGCGCTTGTCGTGGCCGAAGACATACGGTATTGCAGTATGCGGTTTTGTGTAAATCCCCGCAGGTATTCAAACACATTCAAATCAGCCGGTGACCAGTCGGCATTACATAGCTGGAATGTATAAAAATAGTTACGGGGCTGACGACCCATTTCATCAAAATGCAATTCCAATACTTCTGATGATCCCAGTTCCAGCAGGGGAAAAGAATAAGGATCTCCCTGCTTGAAAAAAGCCACCCCCCTGATACTATCTTTATAAATGCGATCGGGCTGTACTTGAGCGTGAACAGCCGAGAGGGACAAGCAGCTACAGCAAAAAATCAAGAATGCTTTCATGAAATTCATCCTAAACTTACTACTAAAAAAGCAAATCATTTTGGAGGGCAGGGGCGAGCACTGTAGCTTTACACTTTAACAGCATAACTTGAACCTCGCATTTACTATTGCCCGTAAGTTAGCCATCAGCAGCCGGCGTTCCTTTGCCGGATTCATCATTCGGCTTTCCGTGATAGCAACTGCTGTTAGTGTGATGGCATTGATCATAACTGTTTCTTTTGTCAATGGGTTTCAGCGGGAAGTTTCTGGTAAAGTATTCAGTTTTTGGGGACATATCCGGGTTCAACAATACATCCCCGGGAAGTCGATAGTAGCGGAGGAACTACCCATGACCAAGAATGATTCTCTGGAAAAGGTCATCAGTAATATAGCGGGTGTTAAAAAAATTCAGCCATTCGCCACTCGTTCAGCAGTAATGGAATACAATAAAAGTATTGAGGGTATATTAATCAAAGGAATCTCAGCGCAATCCGATTCTGTCCCCTTTAAGCGCTTTATAAAGCAAGGAAGCTGGATCAACTGGAGTGATAGTGGTTACAGCCAGGATGTTTTGATATCCAGTGAACATGCACGACTATTGAATATTCGTCTACAGGATACCCTTACTCTTTATTTTATTTCTCCCGACGAAAACACCCGAACTTACCGAAGAGTAAGGGTATGTGGCATCTATCAAACTTCAATTGCAGAATATGATCAATTATTCGTGATCGCTGATCTTAGGTTACTACAGCGGGTAAGTAACTGGACAAATGACCAGATTGGCGGATACGAGGTTTTTGTCAACCAACCTTCTGAAATCAATGCTGTGCATGCAAAGGTAGTAGAGGTTTTACCCCTGCAAACCGGAAGTAGTACCATTGAAGATATCTTCCCCAATATTTTTGACTGGTTGTTGATTCAGAATCTCAACAGGAATGTGCTTTTCATTATACTGGGGATAGTAGGTCTCATCAATATGGCTACCTGCCTGCTGGTATTGATTTTAGAGCGAACACGCATGGTGGGCATCTTACAAACCCTGGGTGCACCGGGAAAAATGATCAGGTATGTCTTTCTCTACCAGGCCATGCTGATTGCTCTGGCAGGAATAGTAGCAGGTTGCCTGGCAGGACTTGCCCTATGCTGGTTGCAGCAGGCCACCGGATTTATCCGGCTTGATGAGGCTTCTTACTATGTAGCTGTTGCACCGGTTCATATCATTTGGTGGCAGATTTTGGTGATAGTGGCTTCCGCCCTGATAATCTGCTTTTTGTGCCTCTTATTACCTACCCTCATAATTCGCACAGACCGCCCCATTCAATACATCCAATTGAGGTAAACACCTACCTGCTAATTTTTTTATTCACATTCTTTCAACCATCTTGATATCCTGTAGGATTTCAGGGGACAATAGCCGTTAAAAAAATGTTACTTTGTGACGACTGTTTTCACAGTTCACCCCCCTGCTATGAGCCGACCGGATGTTGCAACTAATTATTCCTTACCGTCTCACCTTTCTATCAAGGTGTTGGGGAAATACACGGTACTTAAAATAGGAACACCACCGGCCCGAAAGAAAGCAAAACCCCGTATCAATATCAAAAAATACCGGCGCTCTTTTTTCCACCTGGATCGACTGGAGGACACCTTCAATAATTTTGGTGAATTACTATACGGTGGCTTGGTATTGTTGATAGGGCCCATTCTTTTTGTATATTTCTGTTTAACCAACTTTGTACTGTATGATGGCACAGAATTATTTCTGCAAACCATTGGAATAGGCGCCCTGATCATGCGGGTTTTCGTAATGACCTGGATTGCCCGACAATCCTTTGTTTATCGATGTTCACTTCAAGATCCTTTGTTACTGGCGCTAATTTTTCCGGCAATTGCCTGCATTGTTACTGGAATTTTTCTGTCCGATGTAGAGGAAGACAGAAGAGCTTTGTTGGTAGGAAGTCAACAAGAAAAATTGAGCACAGAACCGGTATGGGAAACAACTTTACCGCCGCAATCTATCCCGGCAGAGTTAGTTTCTGTTCAACCACTCTCCGCTGCAGCCCAGGCAGAGCTGCTGGCTGCTCAACAGAGGAGAATTCAGGAGCTGGAAGAAGCTGAACTGGCCAGAATTGCTTCCTGATCACCGGTTACTTCCTTTTCAAATAAGATAAAAGTATCCCAGTTGCTACTGCAGCGTTCAAGGATTCTGCTTTCCCCAGCCGGGGGATGGAAATGGGTTGGCTGATGAATGGAACTAAATCGGGTTGAATACCATGGCCTTCATTGCCAATGATCAATGCTGCCTGGTTTATTGTTGCATGCTCATACACAGAGGGGCCATTTAGCACAGCACCTATGATGGGTGATTGATATTGGCCAAGCCATTCTTTAAGTGAAGTATAACTTACCTGAACACGAAGAAAACTTCCCATGCTGCTCTGAATGACTTTTGGATTGTATAGATCGGCGGAATGCTCGGCCGCTATGATTTGCCGAATACCAAACCAGTCTGCGATGCGCAGCAGGGTACCCATGTTTCCGGGATCTTGTAAGGTATCGAGCACCAGCGTAAAACCTTCGGGTTGAGAAGGCACTTCTCTGTGAGCGGGCATTTCCACCAGAGCCAATACAGACCGGGCAGTTTGCAATCCACTCATCTGTTGCAGTTGTTCCTCCCCTGCTTCCTGCACGGGTACTGAGGTCGGTTCATGAGCACGTATCCAGTCACTACTGGCGTAGAGTTGGCGGACCTGCCAATCGCTCTGCAATAATTCATCTATGGCCTTCTCCCCTTCCACTATAAACAGGCGCTCTTGTAACCTGTGTTTTTTCTGGCATAAACTTTGAATATATTTGACCTCTCGCTTACTAATCATGTAAGTTGATTGAATGCGTAAATTACAACATCATATTGTCTTCTTTGCCGGACTTTTGTTCTTGGGGTCCTGCAGTTTAGAAAAACGCACTGTTATCAGTAACCCACCCAGACAGAAACCCTTTGTCTATGATACGAAGATCATTGTAAACGGGGATATATCCAAAGATGAGAGAATACGTCTTACCGAAGAATTGGATAAATACTGGGATGACAGCATACGGGTTAAAAAGGTCTCCCAACTGGGTATCAGGTATGTAATAAAAAATCCTGCTGCTTACGATTCTGCCAATCTCGAGAGAAGTATCGGGTACATGAATGAGTACCTCAATTCTCAGGGATTTTACTATGCAAAGTTCGACCCCTATGTTAGCACAGATTATGTTAAAAATCAGGAAAGAAAACGTATATCTCTGTCTATTGAACTAGGCAAAAACATCACATTTGACTCTATTGGTTACGATTTAAAGGATAGTACACTCCAGGCACTGACAAAAAGAGAAAAAAATAAAACGCTGATTCAGCCGGGAGACCCCTATACCAAAGGTGCCATCAGTGATGAGTTAGATAGATTAGTAAGTGTGTACAGACAAAATGGTTACTACCAATTCACCCGTGAACATATTTTTGCGCATGTAGATACACTCGACCGTTCTCTTTTTGATCTAACGCTCGACCCCGTAAAATTGGTAGACTTAATTGTGCTTGCCAACAACAAACGGCAAAAAAATACCAGCTGGCCTGTTTCTATGGAAAGAAGAGAGCCGGTGGATTCCTCCGTGCTGATACCTTTTAAAATAGGCACCCAATACTACTACCCGGAAACCCGGCTTACAGATTTACCCGATAGTCTTCCCAATGCAAAGAATTGGCTTGAAACCAGGCGACCTCATGCAGTAATGCGCTATAGAAAAGGACTTTTTGTAGAGCAGCCACTATTGGAGCATACCTATTTGCAACATGGTGGGTTATTCAACGAAAAAACTTATTTTAAAACATTAAATGGATTAGCCAAATTAGGTGCCTGGCAATCTGCTGACGCTAAAATTTTTCAGCGCAATAAAGATACCCTGGATATTCACTATTTTTTAGTGCCTGCCACCAAACAAAGTTTTTCTATTGATTTGGAAGGAAGCAGAAATACAACAGATATTGGTGCGGGTAATCTTTGGGGACTCTCTACGAACCTGAGTTATCTGAACAGAAATGTTTGGAAAAGATCTGTACAAGCAGTTACGGCATTCAGAACTGGAGTTGAATTAAATATTTTGAATAGTCAATCCGGACCATTGGTGCAGACTTTTCACATCAGCTTAGGACATACTTATTCTTTTCCCCAGTTGATTCTACCTGTTAAGAAATGGAGACCACTCCAGAAAGCTGATGACAGAAGGACTTTGTTGAATCTAACTGGATCATTCGTTAATCGGCGTGACTTTTATTTGCTTCGTTCACTGGTCTCCAGTTGGGGATATGAATGGAAGAAAAACAACATCACCTGGCTTTTCAAGCCAATCAATATTGAATTGTATACCATTGAAAGATTTTATAAGCTTGATAGTTTGCTGCTGACCAATCCTTTCTTGCAGACCTCTTTCAATGAAGGAAGGGTATTTGGACAAACACTGACTGTTTTCAAAAGTTTTCCTTCTGCACGCAATCCCAACAAAAGCCATTTCATTCGATTTGGTTTAGAAGAATCAGGAGGATTATTTTCTTTTTTCAACGCAAAGCCTTCACAGATTTATCGATTCGTAAAAACCGAGGCAGAATACCGACAAACGATAAAGTATGATAAGCAGTCTATCGCATTAAGAACATTTCTTGGCGTGGGCTATAATTATGGATCAGATCCACTCATTGGAAATACCCTTCCCTTCTTCAAACAATTTTTTGGAGGAGGACCCAACAGCATGCGAGCCTGGCGCTTGCGACAGATTGGATTAGGCAGCTCCGTGCAAAGCGATACCATTACTAAAACAACTTACCGCGATCGTTTTGGTGACATGCAATTGGAAATGAATTTTGAATATCGGTTCAGACTTACCAGTATCGGGAGTTTTAAAATTGAATCAGCTCTTTTCACTGATATCGGAAATATCTGGAGTGTCAAGAATATACCGGGTGACCCCGATGCACGTTTTTCATTGAAGAGACTTGGTCGCGATCTCGCTATCGCCATGGGTGCCGGCCTTCGATTTGATTTCACGTACTTCCTGATTCGTTTGGATGGTGCTTACAAAGTGAAAGACCCCGCCAGACCATTTAACAATGGCTGGATCAATACTTTTGCATTGACAGAGAAGAGACCGAACGGACTAACTGTAGAAAATTTCGGATTACAATTGGGAATTGGATTGCCCTTCTGAGGCAGTAGCAATTTCGGCTATGTGTTGTTGAAATTGTTCCGGACTATATGCGTCTTCCGCTTTAAACTCCCCTATTCTTGTTCTGCGAAGGCTGCTCAGATAAGCACCTGTTCCAAGTAATTGACCCAAGTCATTCGCCAGACTTCTGATATAGGTTCCTGTAGAACAAACCACCTTGAAATGCAAAACGGGTAACTCAACGGCGGTTATTTCAAAGGAATAAATGGTCACTGGTCTAGGTTCCAATTGAATTTCCTTTCCTTTTCTTGCTGCCAGATAAACGGGTTGTCCATCTTTTTTGATTGCGGAATGTTGTGGTGGCACCTGCAGGATGGGGCCAGAAAGTTGTTGCACAGCCCGATCAATATCGGCTGATGTGATGTGTTCGAAAGGAAGGTGTTGTGTGGGTTCACTTTCCAGGTCATAGGTAGGTGTTATTGCTCCCAGCGTGAAAGTTCCTGTGTATTCTTTTTCCATCCCCATGTAACGATTAATTTCCTTCGTGAACTTACCTGTACAAACAATGAGGAGTCCGGTCGCCAGGGGATCTAATGTTCCGGCATGACCAACTTTTTTGATGCGGGTAAGGTATCGTACTTTTCTAACCACATCGAAGGAAGTCCATCCCAATGGTTTGTCGAGCAGTATTACTTGTCCGTGAAGGTACGGTAGCAGGTAAGCGGGCACTTCTTTCTGCTTCATGATTGAAAGTGGTTAACAGGTGATTGCATTAATAAGCACGTGCAAACAGCACCCGTTGTGCAGAGGGTTGTCCGGTTAAAATACAAGATCCGGTTTCGGCTTGATGATCCAGGGGAATACAACGTATAGTGGCTTTACTGAGTTCTTTGATCTTTTCTTCAGTTTCAGCGGTACCATCCCAGTGAGCCGAAATAAATCCACCCTTGTTATCCAGGAGAGATATGAACTCTTCCCAGCTATTGGCTGGGGTAATGTGTTCATTTCTGTATTGAAGCGCTCTATTATAGAGGTTCTGTTGAATTTCTTCCAGCAGTTGGTGAATATAAGTAGTGATGCCCTCCAGTGGTACGGTTGTTTTTTCTTTGGTATCTCTGCGGGCAACTTCTACCACTTTGTTCTCCAGGTCACGGGCACCGATGGCCAAACGAACGGGAACGCCTTTCATTTCATATTCAGCGAATTTCCAACCCGGTCTGGCATTGTCACTGTCGTCGTACTTAACAGAAATACCCAAAGACCGAAGTTCTTTCATCAGTGGTAAAACTGTATCATCCAACAATGCCTTCTGTTCCGGTCCTTTGAAAATAGGAACTATCACTACTTGCGTTGGAGCCAGTTTGGGTGGAAGAATCAGTCCTTCATCATCACTGTGCGCCATCACCAAAGCTCCAATCAAGCGGGTACTTACGCCCCAACTGGTAGCCCAAACATAATCAAGCTTATTATCACGGTCGCTGAATTTTACATCAAAAGCGCGGGCAAAATTTTGACCCAAAAAATGTGAGGTGCCGGCCTGTAAAGCTTTTCCATCCTGCATGAGTGCCTCTATACAATAGGTATCTTCTGCTCCTGCAAATCTTTCATTGGGAGATTTAACTCCTTTGATAACTGGTAATGCCATCCAGTTTTCAACGAAATCTGCATATACATCGAGCATTTTTTTTGTCTCCTCAACTGCTTCCTCTTTGGTGGCATGAGCCGTATGTCCTTCCTGCCAAAGAAATTCAGCAGTACGGAGGAACAAACGAGTTCGCATTTCCCACCGAACCACATTAGCCCATTGATTGACCAGGATGGGAAGATCCCGGTAGGACTGGATCCAGCCTTTATAGGTATTCCAGATGATTGCTTCACTGGTAGGACGAACCACTAATTCTTCTTCGAGTTTCGCATCAGGGTCAACCATCAATTTTCCGGGATTTGACGGATCAGTTTTTAAACGGTAATGAGTTACTATGGCACATTCCTTGGCAAAACCTTCCGCATTTTTTTCTTCTGCCTCGAACAAACTCTTGGGCACGAACAACGGGAAATAAGCATTCTGGTGGCCGGTTTCCTTGAACATCTTATCCAATACATCCCGCATATTTTCCCAGAGGGCAAAACCATAGGGTTTGATGACCATACAGCCCCGGACAGCACTATAATCTGCTAAACTGCCTTTGATGACCAGGTCATTGTACCATTGGGAATAATCCTGTGACCGGGAGGTGATTTCTTTACTCATAATCAAACATTTACGAATACCCAGCTTAACTAACAATTGTTGGCATGACTTTTGCAATTGTTAAAAAAGCGCAAGAGATGCGCAAATGTAACTAACTTTATATCATCTCTAAAACCACCTTTATGAAAACAGTTTTGTTAAGTTCCCTGGTCGGTGTCATATTGCTGACGTCCTGCAGCACAGCTTACAAGGCCGGACAAACTCCGGATGATGTTTATTTTTCACCCGGCAAGGCGGTGGGATCTGAAGAATATAGCAATAACCGCAACCGCGAGGAATACCAGGAATACATGGGATCACAAGATGATGCCTACCTGCGTAGGAAGGTAGCGAACCGCAATCGGTGGTCATCTATCGATGATTTTAGTTACTGGAATGATTGCCGCTATAGTTTTGCTCCGCTCACGTTTAGTCATTTCAATTCTTTCTATAACTGTTTCACTTGTCCTACTTTCAATAGCTGGGGACATCCTTTCTTTCCCATGAATGGGGGCTGGGGCTTTGGCGGCAGCTTTGGAGGTTGGAATGGAATCGGTGGATGGAATATGTTTGGTGGCTTCGGCTGGAACAATCCTTTCTTCACATTGGTTAACTACAGTACGCCGAAATTCTCCGGAGGATCGCCTTCACTTAGTGCTTTATCAGCAGCTCGTAACAGAACTTTTAATAACTCCAATGGTTCTTCATACCTGAACAAGCCAAATGGGACTACTGGAAGTAGCAATAGATCTTTTGGAAGTCTAATGCGTTCTGTACTATCTCCTGCAGGTGGTGGATATGAAGCAGGCAGCTATAGTCGTCCATCCCGCAGTTTTAGTAATTCTGGAGTTGGCAGCACATCAGCTCCTTCGTCTTCCGCCGGAGGATTGAGTGGTGGCTTCGGAAGCGTAGGTTCTTCTGCCAGCGGAGGTCGCGGTGGCCGTGGCAACTAATTTTCATTGACTTTGAATCTTTGACTCATCACTTCTAATGCCGGAAGATGCTAAAGTTTTGCCCGGTCTGAAAATAAAAATTTATGAAACGCAGCTTATTAGTTCTTCTTTCATCCATTAGTATGGTTACTGTGCTCCAAGCACAGATGCCGGAAGATGCTTTGCGAACCGCCTGGTTTACACAAAATGGAACAGCCCGTATGGTTGCCAGTGGAGGAGTCATGGGCTCGCTTGGATGTGATATTTCAGACAATAATTTGAATCCTGCAGGGTTGAGATTGTTGGTGGCATCCCGCTCGGTATAGTTGAATTCTCTGCTGTAATGTATAATGGGTATAGTCAAAC
>JBJTJJ010000007.1:0-3788 GCA_046095445.1 Sediminibacterium sp. | reverse complement strand
ATCTTTACAAATTAAAGTATAGCAACAACAGTAGAGCCATTATGCACTTGCGGGCTCAATCCACGCATGATGCTCTTTTAAAAGATTAATGAGTTCCTGCACAGCTATTTCACTGTCTATGTTGCGTTTCATGATGTCCTTGCCTTTGTACAAAGTAATTTTTCCGGGGCCACTACCCACATATCCAAAATCTGCATCTGCCATTTCGCCCGGACCATTTACGATACATCCCATAATGGCAATTTTAACACCTTTCAGGTGATGGGTTACTTTTCTTATACGGGCGGTTGTCTCCTGTAGATCAAACAATGTTCGGCCACAACTCGGACAGCTAATGTATTCTGTTTTAGAGATGCGTGTACGGGTAGCTTGTAATATTCCGAATGCGGTGGCATTCATGAATTCTTCCGGTCCATTGAGCTGCACGTAATTTCTGCCACTGGTAGCAGTTTGTTCTTTGCTGGTGATGGCATAGCTTTCCGTTGTCATCCCCAGACAGATGCCATCCCCCAGACCATCCAATAAAAGTGCCCCACATTCTGTTGCGAAGTGTATGAGATGTTCATCTGTTGTCTGATGATTGCTATCGCATATCAATATTACCGGGTTATTGATTTTTCTGTTCATAAGTTCCATGAACATTCTTCTTACAGCAGGCATCGCATGCCTTGAACGACTACTCAGTGCCAGCACTACGGTCGGGTCGTTCGCCAATTCATCAAGACCGGTAAAATCATTGATGTCAGAATTATCACTGAAGCAATCAACCATCACAATGTTCATGTGATTGCTTTTATGTGCAGCAGCTAAATATCCCGATGTACTAAACAAGGGAACATAAGATGGATGTTCTGCTACCTGTTCCCAGGTTGCCGGATAGGTCAATATTTGGAGTGTGCCCGGCAATTCAAAATTCAGTAAGGAATTTCCTGTGAAAATATAATCAGCAGCCGTATCACTGATGTTCCATTTGTCAGTGGCAGCATCATAGGTGTACCCTACTTTTTGTAAATCAGCGGGGGCAATATTTTTCAGGCGACTTAAGTCTGCAATAACAACAGGCACTTGCCGGTGCCCTATATTGCCTACTGCGAAAGAAGTTCTTCTTTGGTAGGAGAAAGGTTCGTAGGGAATTCTTTGAACCGATGTTATCAAAGCAGTTTCAGGAGATGGGAATACATATCGTTTTACCAGATCCCTACAAACGGGTATTTCGAATTCAGGGTCTTCTGTAAGACTAACCCGAATTGTATCACCTATTCCGTCTTCGAGGAGTGTTCCGATGCCGGCGGCGCTTTTGATTCTTCCATCTTCCCCATCGCCCGCTTCAGTCACACCCAGGTGCAAGGGATAGCATTCGCCAAAGGATGCCAGCATTTGTTGTACCAGTAATCGATATGCCTGAACCATCACCTGTGGATTACTGGCTTTCATACTCAGAACAATCTGATGAAAATTTTCATCCCGCGCAATGCGGAGAAATTCCATAGCACTTTCCACCATACCAATCGGCGTATCGCCATAGCGACTCATGATGCGATCACTGAGTGAGCCATGATTGGTGCCAATGCGCATGGCTGTACCATATTCTTTACATATGCGAACAAGCGGAGTGAACTTTTCTCTTATCCTGTCAATTTCTTCCAGGTACTCTGCATCCGTATAATCGATCTGTTCAAATTTCTTTTTATCAACATAGTTCCCCGGATTAACCCTCACCTTTTCTACAATACGTGCTGCTATCTCTGCTGCATTGGGAGTAAAGTGAATATCTGCCACCAATGGCGTGTGATATCCTCGCTTGCGGAGTTCATTTTTTATCAGCAACAGATTCTCGGCTTCTTTCTTACTGGGAGCTGTTATGCGCACCAGTTCAGCACCTGCTTCTATACAACGAATAGATTGCTCAACAGTGGCAAGCGTATCCATCGTATCGGTAGTAGTCATGGTCTGCACCCTGATTGGATGTCCATTGCCCATTAATAAACCACCAATCGATACCTCTCTGGTTTTGAGACGGCTGATGGAAGTCAGGCTATTACAATAGAGTTGCATGATAAAATGTTGTTTAATTAACAACCGGGTTGAGCATTAGTTCTGTTTCCGGGCTGCTATTTCTTTCCGGTCAGAAAACCCTGCTGACTTAAAATGTTTTTTAACAAACTAACTTGTGTCTCCAGGGTTTCCTCACCTTCTTTTCGTTGGGTATGAATAACGAAGAAATAAGGATGCTTGTTTTCTTCCACCCAGCCAATCACCCAACCATTGGTCAATCCATTCTCAGTTTTTTGGCGGGACAGATAATATGCCAGCTGGAAGGCAGCAGTGTTTTCCCGAACAAGAAGTTTCTTTACAATCTCCTGACTTCTTTTTTGAAAAGGCAATTGATTGAAATATAGTTTTTTGATGAGGCCGAGCTGTTCATCGGGAGAAATAGTAAGAGAAGATTGAGCGGCTTGTTCTACCGATCCGTTGATTTTTTTTGACCCGTATTGAAGTGTATCAAGTATGGGCTGTAATTTTTCTGCACCCATTGTGCGAGCTACCGCAGTAAAAAATGTCGGTAATGATTGTATGAGTGCTGAATCTGCTGAAACCCTGGTATTGGTCGGGGTATCCACTAAAAGAAGTGCACGTTCATTGGGTATTACTCCTGTTTCCAGACCAGCAACAGCCAGCACCGGTTCAAAGGTTTGATTGGGCGCGTATGCAGAATCACGGTATTGCTTGACATTGTATAAAGTAAAGGTTCCGGCTCCGTTGTGAAACATACCATAGGTGCCTTCTACACCTGCCTTTTCAAAAACCTGACTGATGGAATCATCAATGGAGACATTATTGGGAGAACAAGCGGCGAATGCTATTATAATAAGCACACCCAAAAAGGGGAGAAATTTGAGCGGTTGAGTAACACTCTTCATGGCACGATAATTTGCGCAAAGGTAAAGCTAATCATCCAAGCCAATAGCTGAAAACGGCTATTTCAGCACGCCCAACTGTTTTCCTACCTTAATGAAAGCGGCAATGGTGGTATCCAGGTGTGCGCGGGTATGTGCGGCACTGAGTTGAACACGTATCCTTGCTTGTCCTTTGGGTACAACCGGGAAAAAGAACCCAATCACATACACCCCTTCTTCCAGGAGTGCGGCAGCAAATTGCTGGGAGAGTACTGCATCATAGAGCATGATTGGTACGATCGGGTGGTCTCCGGGCTTGATATCAAAACCGGCGGCCGTCATTTGAGTCCGGAAATATTGGGTATTGGCTTCCAGGGTATCTCTAAGCTCCGTGGTCTCTGTCAACATGTCCAATACGGCAATTGATCCACCAACGATACTCGGGGCAAGAGTATTGGAAAAAAGATAGGGCCGGCTGCGTTGGCGCAACATTTCAATGATGGCTTTTTTACCCGAAGTAAATCCACCACTTGCACCACCCAGGGCTTTGCCTAGGGTACCTGTTATGATATCTACCCGACCCATTACATTTCTATATTCATGGGTTCCACGACCTGTTTTTCCGATAAAGCCTGATGAATGACATTCATCGGTCATGACTACAGCATCGTATTGATCAGCGAGGTCACAGATTTTATCGAGTTGAGCAATGGTGCCATCCATACTAAAAGAACCATCGGTGACAATAATTCTTGTTCTGCATCCGGCTGCTTCCTTCAGTTTTACTTCCAGATCAGCCATATTGTTGTGCTCGTAGCGAAATCTTTGTGCTTTACACAATCTCACACCATCAATGATAGAAGCATGGTTCAGGGCATCGCTAATGATGGC
>JBJTJJ010000006.1:0-6134 GCA_046095445.1 Sediminibacterium sp. | reverse complement strand
TCATGTTGGCAGTTAGCAGTTCTTCCTTTAAAGTTCAGGAGGCAAAACCAACGAGTGATACCTTGATTTTTGAAGGAGAAAAACATTTTAAAAATATTCGCCAGCTTACTTTTGGCGGTGACAATGCTGAAGCATATTGGAGCTATGATGGAACGCATATCACTTTTCAACGTACGAATCCTAAGGAAGGTGTTGACTGCGATCAGATTTTTATGGGGAAGGTTCCCGCTCCCGGCGAAAAATTTGAATTCAATCTATTGAGCACGGGGAAGGGAAGAACTACCTGTTCTTATTTCATGCCCGATGGGAAGCATGTTTTATATGCATCCACACATTTGGGTGACGCTGCTTGTCCGCCGGTGCCCGATCGCGCTAAATATGGTAACCGGTACATCTGGCCACTCTATAATAGCTACGATATTTTTGTGGTAGACTTGATGGGGAAAATTGTAAAGCAATTGACCACTGCCAAAGGGTATGATGCAGAAGCTACTTTATCTCCCGATGGAAAAAAGATGATTTACTGCAGTGATAAGGGAGGTGACCTTGATCTTTATGTAATGAACCTGAAAACAGGCAAGGAAATAAAAGTAACACATGAATTGGGCTATGATGGCGGCGCCTGGTTTAGTCCCGATGGGAAGAAAATAGTTTGGCGTGCCAGTCGCCCTTCCACCCCGGAGGCCATCGCTGAATACAAATCATTATTGGCTGAAGGAATGGTTGCTCCCAATAACATGGAAGTATTCATTGCTGATGCGGATGGAAAAAATGCTAAGCAGCTAACACGTCTTGGTCAGGCCAACTGGGCACCCAATTTCACACCCGATGGTAAGCACATCATTTTCTGTTCTAACCACGAGTATAAAAGAGGTTTTCCCTTTAACATGTACCTCATCGACCTGGAAGGAAATGGTTTAACCAAGATCAGTCGTGACAAGGGCTTTGATGCCTTCCCCATGTTCAGTCCGGACGGAAAAAAGATTTCATTCTCCTCCAATCGCAACAATGGCGGTACCCGGGACACCAATTTGTTCATAGCAGATTGGGTGGACTAATACCCACGTATCTCAGGTTTCAATTGATTTGTGTAACTTTCCGGAAACTTTTATTATGCAGACCGGATTATTGCACTTACATAATTTATTGCGTTGGGTTATTTTAATCCTCTTGCTTCTTTCATTGGTGAAAGCCTTTCGTGCCAAAAGTCAACCGGATTCAATATCGGGGGGTAAGCAGCCACTTTGGTTGTTCACTTTGATCGCTGCCCACCTCACCCTTTTACTTGGACTTTATCAGTGGGGATGGGGTCGCTACGGATTTCTTACCACAACCTTACCGGAGGGTACCAGCGTAATGAAAGATAGTTTTTATCGATTCTTTTGGGTTGAACATCCCCTGGGAATGATTCTCGCTATTCTATGTATTACTCTTGCCTACAGATTCAGCAAGCAAGCTGCCTACTCAAAAACATTTTCTTATTTTTTGGTAGCCTTGATCCTGATTTTGTTGAGTATCCCCTGGCCTTTTAGAGGTGATATCATCGGCCGACCCTGGTTCCCGGGTGGTCATTGAGATCCTCGCCTTCCCAATTCAATGATCTCGCAATCCTTTATCTCTTTTCGGTCAATGGAAAAGCGAACAACAGTTCTTTGCTGGTGCCATCCTTGTTGTCCGGCTGCACCGGGATTGATGTGAAGATGTTCAAAAGTATGATCGTACAGGATCTTCAGAATATGTGAATGACCTGTAATGAATAGTTGTGGGCGGTATTCTTTGATCAATGCTTTTGCCTGCGCATTGTAGCGATCCGGATATCCTGCAATGTGTAACATTGCTACCTTAACTTCTTCACAGCTAAAACGGATATCTTCTGGAAGACGGTTTCTCAGGTGGTTATCATCAATATTCCCGAATACTGCTTTAACAGGTTTAAAGGCGATGAGTTCATCCAGTAACTCATTATTCCCTATATCACCCGCATGCCAGATCTCATCCACTTCTTCAAAATACTTGAAAACGGCTTTGTCCAGCCAGCCATGCGTATCAGATAACAATCCAATTCTGGTCATCCCACTAAGTTAGTGTGATTTTAGGGGGAAAGATTTATCTTTCTATCAAATTAGTCCATGCAACGTACAGTATTCATTTATTTTTCGGTGCTGCTGTTAGTGGCGGCATGCGCCGGAAGCCGAACTTACGATGTATTACCGCAATACCCCGCTGCAGAGGAAAGACTTACCGGCACTGATTTTTTTGCACGTGCCAACTTGTTATCAATTGCCACGAGGGATTCTCTTGCTACTTCGGAAATACTGAAGGGTAATTTTCCTCGTCGCATGAACCGTTGGGTGTCAATTCAGTCTTCCATACAAGCGCCTGACGGAAATTCAATCGTTGCAACTTATCAGGTAACAGCGGACTATCTTTCATTGGGAACGGATGCGGACTGGTGCAGGGTTCCACTCACTCCAATGGCTGGTCAGCGCATTGCCGATGCCTGGGGTTGTTTTCTGCCAACCCAAAAAATAGTGGATGCCATTTATCAGGCAGCAAAAGTAAAACTGGAACCGGTTCCTATGTACGCCTATCGTGATTCACCGGTGGCCATGTTCCAGCACCATCTGATAATTGAAGGGCAGAGAAAGGGGAGGGAGGGGTTGATAGCAGGTATAAAAAAAGATGTCGTTCTTTCTCCAATCGTTCCCGCTCATGCCAAACCCAACAGGGAAGCCATTTACGGCTGGCATCGCATGACGGGTAAGGCCATACAACCCCTGTATGCCGGTCATGTCAATTGGTACGTGGATTATAGTCATGGTATTCGCCTAATTAGAAATACCATTCTGGTCAATGGAAAGAAAATGGATTACCGGGATGTTTTGAAAGATACACTGCTGCGTTCGTTACTGACGGATGAATCAGCGGCGCCTATGCTCAGGTATGATACCTCAGCACCCATACCTCGTTTGTAATATCTCCTTGTGATGCAATTGATGCCCGGTGAGGATGAGTCCGATAGACCGTGCACATATTGTGTAATCACCCACCTGTCCCTGTTTACTCCAGTCATTATCTTGTACACCCAAGAGCATGATGCCGGTTGACTGGCGGGAACTTAACCATTCGGCTTGTATATGATTCCAGCTTACGCTGTGTGCCTGTGATTTTTCTACATACATATTTTCATCGAAGGGAGGGAGCACCTGATGATCTCCACGAATGATGGAAAGCAGGCGATAACAGAAAATTCTTTCTGTATCAATAAGATGCCTTAGCACTTCCTGTATACTCCATTTGCCTGCTGCATATCGGAAGTTGGATTTTGTTGCTGGTAGAGCACTATAAAAATCAATTAATGCCTGACCATGTTTTTGTTGTGCCTATATGGCGGAACTACTTCCTGCCAACTGAATGTAATTGGCAGCAAAGGATGGATAAATCAGTTGGGCAGAAGGGGCAGTCATTATTTTTTTACAGCGTTTTTGATCTTCTTTCCTTCAGCAAGAGCATCCGCTGCCTGTATTGCCTGAAAAGCATTAACAATGACGGCAGACTTACAAAGGGCTGTCCATTCAATCGTACCTGAATTTTTCTCAGATCCCGGCAAACAGGTGCTGGTCCCTTTCAGGGAAGTAACAGTAGTATTTAAAATAGAGATAATCTCCGGTGCCGTCAAAGTCGGATAATAACTACGGATCAATGCAGCAATTCCTGCTACAATAGGTCCCGAAAAGCTGGTTCCATCATGTTTGCCATAAACATTTCCGCCGGGTTGTGTAGAATAGATCTTTACACCCGGAGCAAATAAGTCTACTTGTTGACCACTATAGTTAGTAAATGATGCTGCCAGGCAAGGACCAAAAATTCGGTCACTGCTGGCACCCACGGTAATTAAGTTAGTGGCTTTTCTATTCTGCTTCTGCAAGTGGGCATTCGGAAATTTGATCTTTTCATCCAGAGAAATACTTTCGTTGCCTGCAGAGTGCACTACTAATACATCATGATCTTCTGCATAAATAATAGCACTGTCTACCCAATTCTTTTCGGGAGAGTATGATTTGCCAAAACTCATGTTGATAATGTTGGCGCCATTGTTGACTGCATAGCGTATAGCAAGGGCAATATCTTTGTCGTATTCATCACCATCCGGCACCACACGCAATATCATCAATTGAACCTGGTCAGCAACACCGTCTATTCCAATTCCATTGTTTCTCACGGCACCTATCAGCCCGGCTACGTGGGTTCCATGCATGGCTCCCTCCAGGTCTGCCATCACATCATTGTTTCCATAAAGTGTATCTAATGGATTGAAGTAATCATCTTGAATGATAGTTGCTCTTCCGTCATTGGGAGGAGATGTTCTTTCCGCAGAATCAGCCCGCATTTTCTCCAACTCCCTATTCAGTTCACTCATCAATTGTTGGTTGGAAACCTCATTATCTGCTTCAATTATTCTAAGAAAGGTGAGGAATCCAAGTTTGGCATCTCTGCCGGGGGTAGAGGTCGGAATAAATTTTTCGAGGTCATCGATGGTGTAGATTTCTTTCTTCATATCCTTGCGAAGGAAGTCATCATACTTTTTAAGCGTTCTTTGGGTCATTGTAATGAATCGCAACTGATTTTCCTCATCAGGAGACCCTTTCATTTCTTCTGCAGTCTTTTTCCACCAGTAATATTGGTATTTATCCTGAGAGGTTAAATGTTGGGTATCAATAGCGATATCTCCGAATTTGTTTTTATACCGATGAAAGACTCTTGCTTTTTCGCTGGAGGCTTTCAACATGTTTTTTCCGTTCTTTCCTCCGAGAAAATTCCATCCGTACACATCGTCTACATAGCCGTTCTTGTCATCATCAATGCCGTTGCCTGGGATCTCTCGGGGATTCCGCCAAAGGGTTTTTCTCAGGTCTTCATGTGCTGTATCTATGCCAGAATCTAAAATGGCAACAATAACTGTCTTTCCTTTTTTTTGTTTGGATTGGAGGAATTGATAAGCCTTGTTAAGTGCTATTCCATAAACAGAATCTGTCGCCGGATCTTTGAAGTGCCAGTCATGATTGGATGGTGTTTGTGCATAGGAAGCATGAAAAAAGCACAGAAAAATACCAGCAATAAAAAGCTTTTTCAATAGCATGATACTTGGTAAAGAACAAAAATGGGGAAAGAGCCCTTTATGCCCCTCAAACTTGCGATATTTTAAGAAAACCTTATCAAGTTACGCAGGACAGTCAGTTCAGTTGTCTCCGAGCGAAAATTGTATGCCTTGTGCCAAAGGCAGCTGGCTTCCCCAGTTGATGGTATTGGTCTGTCTGCGCATGTAAGCCTTCCAGGAGTCACTTCCACTTTCCCTTCCTCCGCCGGTTTCTTTTTCTCCTCCAAAGGCACCGCCGATTTCAGCACCGCTGGTACCGATGTTCACATTGGCAATACCACAATCACTGCCATTCACACCCAGGAACGTTTCTGCTTCCCGGAGGTGCAGCGTGATGATAGCTGAGGACAAACCTTGCGGAACGGAATTCTGAATGGAAATTGCCTCTTCCAATTCACTGTACTTCATGATGTATAATATAGGCGCGAATGTTTCATGCTGCACAATCGGCATATCGGGTGTAACCTCAGCCACACAGGGTTGAACATAACATCCGCTTTCAAAACCTTTTCCTTCCAACACTTTCCCTTCCACTATGAATTTCCCGCCGGAAGCTTTGCATTGTTCTATGGCGGAAAGATACTGTTCCACCGCCTGCCGATCAATCAACGGTCCGACATGATTCGCAGCATCTAGTGGATCTCCAATTTTAATCTGTTGGTAGGCGCTGATCAATTTATTTTTAAACTGGTCATATACTAATTCATGTATAATTAATCTTCTGGTGCTGGTGCATCGCTGACCTGCAGTGCCCACAGCTCCAAATACACAACCTATCAGTGCCATCGACAAATCTGCATGTTGAGAAATGATGACAGCATTGTTGCCGCCAAGTTCTAAAATGGTTTTTCCCAGGCGGGCACCTACTGCTGCAGCCAGTTCTTTTCCCATGCGGGTAGATCCTGTTGCAGAAACCAATGGAATTCTGGTATCATGACTGATGCGTTCACCTATTTCGCGACCGCCCTGAACAAGA
>JBJTJJ010000005.1:0-1192 GCA_046095445.1 Sediminibacterium sp. | reverse complement strand
ACAATACTATATTTGAATATCAATTATTTGTATAATATTCAAAACCAATTACAGTGGCGTACGAGAACAATGACAAAAAAATGGATAGTGTTTACAGCAAGCGGATTCGTGCAGGCAAGCGGAGAACCTATTTTTTTGATGTGCGGGCAACCAAGGGAAATGACTATTTCCTGACCATCACCGAAAGTAGGAAGCGTTTCGATGACAACGGATATGACCGCCATAAAATATTCCTGTACAAAGAGGATTTCAATAAGTTCCTGAAAGCCATGCAAGAAGCTGTTGATTACGTGAAGACTGAATTGATGCCTGATTTTGATTTCGATGCTTTCAACCACGAGTATCCAGAAGGGGAGGGCGAAAACGGAAATGGAAACGGAAATGGAACCAATGAGCTAAGTTCGGTTGCTGACAACTCTACTCATATTGCAGAACCTGCTCCAATTCCGGCTGCACCCAGACAAGAGGCAACTGCAGGAGATAATATGAGCGGTGAGGAAGTCGATAAATGGTAGGACTACCTACAACTCTCTTTCCATCCAGATATCACAGCCATTATGGCCTGAGCATCCCTTGGGACCGTCTAGGTACCTGAATCCCATCTTTTCATACATGCCGATAGCTGTTCGAAGTTCAGGCATGGTTTCGAGGTACATAGAATGGTAGCCCAATTCTTTTGCAATGCCAAAAGCTGTAGTAATCAATTCTTTTCCCACCCCCATGCCCCTGGCTTCCTTCAGTAAATACATTTTTACCAGTTCGCAGGTCCCTTCCGGCAATGCCGGTGTAGGAAATACTCCTGCACCCCCAACAATTTTTCCATCTTGTTCGGCAACCTGATAGGCACTTAAAGGCGTTTGGCTGAATAATTCATATAAATAATCGGTTTCCCGGTCATAATATACGGTTCCCGGTTTATTGGCACCAAATTCTTCTAATACTGATCGAATGATGGTTGCTAAAGCTGCATTGTCTTCCGGCTGAATGGGTCGTATCAGAATTCCTTCCTGCATGAACATGACTATTCGTTCGATGGATGCATTTCCCGGCAGGCATTGATCAAACCATTGGTAGATGCATCGTGAGAAGTGATATTACCTGTGGCACTTAATTCAGGTAAAATCTTTCCTGCCAGTTGTTTGCCCAATTCCACCCCCCATTGATCAAAACTGAAAATATTCCAAATGATACC
>JBJTJJ010000004.1:0-1133 GCA_046095445.1 Sediminibacterium sp. | reverse complement strand
AACGAAGGCATCATCTCCACCCGCATGGGCCTCCCCGGCATTCCCGCCCTCGCCGAAGAAATCATGGTGAAACGCGACCTCGACCTGCTGCGCTACACTCAATCACAACTGCACATCACCGGCATCACCACTGCAAAAAGTCTCCACCTCATCCGCGATGCCAAAAATGAAGGATGGAAAGTTACCTGCAGCGTTACCCCCTTCCACCTCCTGTTCTGCGATGAAGACCTGCAACACTATGATACCAACCTGAAAGTATTTCCGCCACTGCGCAACAGCGCTGACAGAGCCGCCCTGCGTGAAGGCATACTCGATGGTACCATCGACTGCATCAGCACCCACCACCTGCCCCAACACATCGACCAAAAACAATGTGAATTCGAATACGCAGCACCCGGCATGATCGGTCTTCAAACCTGCTTCCCTATCCTGCAACATATTTTTCCTGAACTGCCACTGGAAAGACTCATTGCCCTGCTCTCTACCAATAGCAGAAACCTATTTCAACTTCCACTTCCCTCCATCCAACAAGGACAACCCGCTGAATTCACCCTCTTCAGCAGACAAGGAACTACAACACTAACTTCTTCCAACAATAAAAGTCTTTCATCTAACTCTCCCCTCTTCAATCAAACCCTCCCCGGAAAAGTGGTAGGCACTATGGTTCGGGGTAGCTTTCATCTCAATCAAAACGCATAAAAACTGTACCATGGAAAACAAACCCACCGCACCCTGGTTAATTGCACTTGTCACCGGCCTCGCTTTGATTGTATTCAGTCTTGTTATTTATTTTACTGACCAACTTGCAAATAAATACATGACATATGTCTTTAATGGTTTAATTATAGTTGTGATCATCTGGGCCTGTATCCAATATGCTAAGCAAATGAATGGCGATGTTACTTTCGGCAATATTTTTGGCTTTGGCTTTAAGATTGCTGCAGGAATCGCAGCCATAATGTGTGTTTTTACTGTCATTTCCGTAAAATTCATTTATCCTGAAATAATTGAAAAAACAATTGATATTTCAAGGGCTGAAATGGAGAAAAAACCTGAAATCTCCACTGAGCAAATAGATACGTTTGTTAATATGATGCGTAAATCCTTTTTACTCTTTGCATTCATTGGATACC
>JBJTJJ010000003.1:0-1812 GCA_046095445.1 Sediminibacterium sp. | reverse complement strand
TTCCTGCGTAATTTTCAACTGGTGCAGTTTGTTGATCTGGGCAGTGCCTGGAATGGGAAATACAACGGCATACAACGCCCCGGCGAATTCATCACCAATCCCGGCAGCACTCCAGTTAGTGTAAGACTGGATGCAGGTGGTTTAGGCCCCTTTGCAGGTGGGTATGGATTCGGTGCCCGCAGTACTTTATTGGGTTACTTCCTCCGCGTAGATGCAGGATGGCCTATGAAAGGTGTTTTCAGGGGTAAACCCATTTGGTATTTCTCCCTCGGGTTTGACTTCTGATGCAATCAACATAATCGGAGTTATTCTTTAGGAGGCAATGGTTCCCGCAATTCCACCGGCTTGATTTTTTTATTCATTCTCAGGTTCAGCAGTTCAACTGAAAAAGAAAATGCCATAGCGAAGTACACATAATTTTTCAGGTGCATGTCATGCGAGCCCACCGGATCCCATCCTTCTACCAGCAAAACAAAACCAATCATTACCAGGAAAGAAAGGGCCAGCATTTTTAATGTAGGGCGCTTGTGTATGAAGTTGGCTATGGATGCACTGAAAAGAAACATCACTACCATTGCAACGATAACAGCAGCAATCATGATTTCAATGTGCTTGGCGGTGCCACCGGCAGTAATGATGCTATCGAAGCTGAATACCATGTCGATGAGAACAATCTGAAACATGGCCTGCCAAAAACCCATGTGACTGGCTTTGCCATTGTCTGCCTGTTCTACTTCCCCCTCCAGTTTGTGGTGAATCTCTTTTACTGATTTGTAAATCAGGAATAGTCCTCCCGCCAACATGATGA
Organism: Sediminibacterium sp.; assembly: GCA_046095445.1. Lineage (GTDB taxonomy): Bacteria > Bacteroidota > Bacteroidia > Chitinophagales > Chitinophagaceae > Sediminibacterium. The sequence continues at coordinate 1,004 of JBJTJJ010000003.1, read as the reverse complement.
TACTGGCGAGGTCAAAAGATTTTTCTCCGAAGGAGAGAACTGACTTACCCTTTTGTTGCAGTAACCAACTCAAGCCAAATAACAACGCCGTTCTGGTAATGATTCCGAAAGCCATCCATAAGGTTCTTGCACGCTCACGATATTTAGCGGCAATGCGGTTCATGATGATGCTGACAAAAATCACATTATCAATTCCCAGTACTATTTCTAGAACGACAAGGATAACAAAACTGATGAGACTCTCCGTGGTAAAAAGTGTTGACATAAATGGAAAAAATTATTGGACTATTTCAAGTTCGGATTGCATGGCTTCTCCGATATTTTTTACAAAGGAAGGGCCTCTGTAAATAAAGCCCGTCCATAGTTGAATTAATTCGGCACCCTTCCGGAAACGTTCCAAAGCATCTGCTTCAGTCATGATGCCTCCGCTTGAAATGATGGGTATGGATGCATCGATGTGCATTTTCAGGTATTGCAGTACTTCAACAGAACGACCGCGCAAGGGCGCTCCGCTTAATCCGCCTGCACCGGCAACCCCGCTCTTTTGTTGCGAGCTGGCAGACAGGTTATTTCTATCGATTGTTGTATTCGTAGCTACCAGTCCGTTCAGTGGTATTTCGGTCGTGAGTTCCAGGATATCATCTAACTGTCCATTGCTAAGGTCGGGGGCAATTTTTAGCAACAAGGGTTTGGGATGTTGCTGTCCCTGGTTGTATTCCTGTAACGTGCCGCAAATTTTCACGAGGGATTCTTTGTCTTGTAAGGCACGTAAGCCCGGTGTGTTGGGGGAGCTTACATTCACCACAAAATAATCTGCTTCTGCATGCAAATGGCGGAATACGCGGAGATAATCTTTCCAGGCCTCTTCGTTGGCGGTCACTTTATTTTTTCCAATGTTGCCGCCGACAATCATGCGAGAGCCGGTGTTTGAACTTTCTCTATCGTTCCAATCGGCCAGGCGTTGTTTAACGGCATCCATGCCATCATTATTAAAACCCATCCGG
>JBJTJJ010000002.1:0-14626 GCA_046095445.1 Sediminibacterium sp. | reverse complement strand
GCATTTTTTCGCTTACAGTGGGAGACGGATACAGAAAAAATTCAGGCAGTGCGGAAGGCATTGGAAGAATATTGTGCCATGGATACACTTGCTATGCATAGAATTGTTGAGCACCTCCGAAACCTGGTGGCAGAATAACTTAATAGCTATCGGCCATGGAAATAGTTTAATTTTATGGAAGGGCACATTACCCTACTATCAATTATTGATCATGAAGTATTTGAAAAGGAAAATGACAGCTGCAGGTAGTTGTTTCTTACTTGCTATCATTTCATTCAGCAGCACCTATGCGCAACAGTTAACTCCCGGCTACAACAGGGAAGAGTTGGCAGAAATCTTGTCAGTGTCAGTAAGAACGGGTAGTGGAATCCGTTATTTCACGGATAGCAATTACGTTCATTCACCTACTCGTTTTAAGCGAACGTATAGTTCACCTGAGTTGGGACTGATGAACAAATGGGAATTATGGACTGACGGGAAGACAACAGCCGTGATAACAGTTCGTGGCACCGTGCCCGAACCTGATAGCTGGCTGGTGAACTTTTATGCCGCCATGATACCTGCCAAGGGCACCATTGTATTGCCTGGTGCTGATACCGTGCATTATCAGGTAGCAGATCATCCGCGGGCAGCGGTTCATGTTGGCTGGATGGTTAGTACTGCCTATCTCTCCAGAGACATTCGACCACGGCTTGATTCGCTTTTTGCAAAGGGATACCGACATTTATATATCACGGGCCACAGTCAGGGCGGAGGTATCTCTTATCTGTTAACGGCCTTCCTGCGCCAGCAGCAAAAAAAAGGAGAACTCCCGGCGGACTGGCAGATGAAAACGTATTCGACAGCGGCCCCCAAGCCCGGCAATTTATTTTTTGCCTACGATTATGAAGCAGCAACAGCAGGCGGCTGGGCCATGAATGTGGTGAATGCGGCCGATTGGGTGCCTGAGTTACCCATTACAGTTCAAACAGTGGCTGATGCCAATGATGTCAATCCATTTAATGGTGTGGATGAAATGATTAGTAAGCAAAAAATTCCGACTCGCTGGGCAGCGAGGTATGTTTACAACAGAATTGAAAAGCCAACCCGTCGAGCCCAAAGAAATTTTGAAAAGTACCTGGGAAAATTATTAGGCAAAAGGGTAGAAGGAAAATTACAAGGGTTGCAGGTGCCGGCTTTTGTGCATAGCTCTAATTATGTAAGAACGGGAATCACCGTTGTTCTGCAACCTGATGCTGCTTATTATAGCAGATTTCCTGATAGTGACAAGCAAATCTTTGTGCACCATTTTCATCATCCCTACATCTATCTGGTCAAGAAAGAATTGCTCGAGAAACCGGCAACTGCGGTAGCTACACCGGAGTAAAAAACCTTACTGTTGTTGACTCAAGGTAGGATAGCGAATACCCAATTGTTCCAGGTAGCTATTGTATTTCGTTGGGTCGTAATAAAAGGGTTTCATCTTTTCACGATGCTTGTCCATGATTTCTTTATTCAAATAAACCGGTGGTGGATCTTTCGCAGAAATGAAGGGAATATATCGTTGGTTTTTAGTCTGAACATTGGAGAAGTAATCTTTTGCCTGTGTTAGGATGGCGGGGTTGGTAAATAAATCTATCAATGTTAGTGCTGTTGCTTTGGCACCCGCAACACATCCTTTGTGTGCAATGGGAGTGGCCATTGCTATGGCATCACCCCAATGATGTCCTTTTGTCCCTTGAATATTAGCCGGGTAGCGAAGAACGATGGTCGGAATATTCCAGGAAATATCAGCAATATCATCTGAACCTCCACCCCAGGAAAAAGCAACTGATCCCTTTAGGGTATCAATAGTTTTTCTCATTCCCTTGATTGGCCTGCCCTGGTTATCTTTTTCCGGCGCCTCTAAAAGTTTTTGAACTGCCAGCGCCAGTTGTTCATCTTCTTCCGACCATGTCGGCATACCCACCCGCAATATATTTTTGTACATGGTTTCTGCCAGGGGTTTGTTGAAATGCCCGGGCCAGGCAGTCCCCAGAATATTGTAGGACATTTTAGTATCGGTCATCAAAGCTGCACCTTGAGCTATTTTAATTCCAGATTGATAATTTTTGAAAATGTCATCGTATGTCCTTTCCCTAAAGTAGTACCATACACTTGCTTTGGAGGGAACAACATTGGGTTGGTCGCCGCCATCGCGAATAACATAGTGAGATCTTTGCGTCGGCTTGAGGTGTTCCCGCTTGAAATTCCAACCCACATTCATTAGTTCAACTGCATCCAATGCACTCTTTCCTCTCCACGGAGCTCCTGCTGCATGGGCTGCATCACCCTCGAAATCAAAATTCACACTTACTAATCCGTTTCCACCATTGTCTCCATAATCAGTTGAAAAATCGCTGCTTACATGCGTGAATATACAGGCATCAACATTTTTAAAATAGCCATCACGAATATACCATGCTTTACTTGCGACTAACTCTTCGGCAACGCCCGGCCAAATGACAAGCGTACCGGGCATCTTATTTTCTTCCATTATTTTTTTTACCGCGATAGCAGCATAAATAATAACTGCTTGCCCTGAATTGTGCCCCTCTCCATGACCGGGTGCGCCATCAACAATCGGGGATTTAAAAGCCACACCGGGTTTTTGAGAGGCCTTGGGGATACAATCTATATCACTTCCCAAAGCAATTACCGGACTTCCTGAGCCCCATTTAGCCATCCATGCAGTTGGTATGCCTGAAATTTCTTTTTGAATTTCGAACCCATTTTTTGAAAGTATATCAGTCAGGTAACGAGATGTTTCAAATTCCTGGAAGCCGAGTTCACCAAAACTGAACACCATATCTACCATCTCCTGAATATTCTTTGCTTTTAACTGAACATGTTCCAGTGCAGTTTTCTTCAAGGATTCTTTCCAGAGCGAGTCTTGCTTTTTCTGTGCCCATAGCAAAGTGGGGAAAAGGACTACGATGAATGCAAATAGATTTTTTTTCATATAGAGGAGTTGAAATAAAACTGTTCAGGTAAATGTAAATAAATAATTGGGTGTTGTTTTAATTTCATTCATCCCTTTTATTAAGTTTTCATCACAAACTTTAAATTTATTGTCATATTTCACTAACTTTCTAAAAACTATTCAATATGTACCGCCGCTTAACCAGTTTTTTATTGATTGCTTTTTTATTAACCTTCCAGCAAAATGAATTGCAAGCCCAAATTAAAGACAACCGACCCATCATCGGGCGCTGGGACCTGACTGTTCAGATGGATCGGATAGCTCCTTCCTGGCTGGAAGTGAAATTATCCGGGCTGAAAACATTGGTAGGTTATTTTGTGGCGGAAGGCGGAAGTGCACGTCCTATATCTGAAGTGAAATATGACAATGGTAAAGTCAATTTCTCCATCCCCACGCAGTGGGATGCCAGTAGCAATCCTATGGTTTTTGAAGGTGTAATTGAGAATGATCAATTAAGTGGTTTCATTACCACACCCCGGGGTGCTCGATATCCATTTACCGGAGTGCGTGCTCCCTTGCTAAAAAGAACAACACCCGTAGTATGGGGCAAGCCCATTCAACTTTTCAATGGAAAAAATCTTGATGGCTGGCACATGTCAGGTAAAGAGCAACAGTGGGTGGTTGACAATGGCATCCTGAAAAGTCCGCGTTCAGGTTCCAATATCATCACTGATGCGCAGTTCACGGATTTTAAATTACACATAGAATTTCGGTATCCTGCCGGAAGTAATAGTGGAGTATATCTCAGAGGTCGTTATGAAGTACAGGTAGAAGACAACTATGGATTGGAGCCTTCCTCTACATTATTTGGTGGGGTATATGGATTTCTTACGCCCAATGAAATGGTAGCTAAAAAGCCGGGTGAATGGCAGACATATGATATCACGCTCATCGGAAGAAGGATAACAGTCATTGCCAATGGCAAAGCCATTATAGTTGATCAGATCATACCGGGTATTACAGGAGGCGCACTTGATAGCAAGGAAGGTGAGCCGGGCCCCATTTATTTGCAGGGAGATCATGGTCCGGTTGAGTACAGAAACATTGTATTAACGCCTGCGAAATAGTGAACTTACTCCGCGCATTGGGTAACATCATAGTCTTGCCATTCATTGCATTGGTAAGGGTGTATCAATATGGCATTTCTCCTTTGATGGGTCCGAAATGTCGATATACGCCTACTTGTTCTCAGTATACGGTAACCGCTCTTCAAAAGCATGGACTTTTTAAAGGGGGTTGGCTGGCCATTAAGCGCATCAGCAGTTGTCGCCCGGGTGGCGGGGAAGGATATGATCCTGTCCCGGAGGAATAATTATTTTTTGATGGGCTGTGTGAGTACTTCCAGCTTGCCGATGGTTTCCCTGATTTCACGAATGCTGTAGAATCGATATACTTCGGGTGCCGCTCCGTCTTTTGCATAAGCGGATGTCATCTTATGATAAGGTCCTACGATTTCAGCTTCGATGTTAGTTGTGATCAGTGCTGCACTATTGGGCAGGATATAAAAATTTCTGTTGGCTGCTGAAATGTTTTTTGCTTCCACCAGCAGTCGCAGCGAGTCTAATTTTTTGATGACCGTTTCCTGTGATACTACCTGTCCGGCGTTTTCTGCAGCCACATAGTTTTGAAAGCTGCCGATGATGGTGTCATTTTTTACATTCACCACATAAAGACCTTTTTCTTTGAGATCAACCGTTCCCTTACCTGCAGGAGACTCCAGTTTCCAGTCTTCGCGACCTGTTGACATAGAAGTCTCTTCATGACCGGCTCCATCTTTTCCTATAATGGTTCCGGATTTTTCATTGATTTCAGGAGCACCTTTGCTCATAATGACAAGACGCTTATTGCTACAAGAACTCAAAAAAACGAGAAGGGTTAGGCAGGCAATGATTGGTTTCATAAAAAAAAGTAAGGACTGCTGAAAATTTCAGCAGTCCGGTGATAGAATGATTTATTGAGCGGCAGCAAATCTTTCAGCCACTTTATTCCAGTTAACAACGTTCCAGAAGGCAGCCAGGTAATCAGCTCTTCTGTTTTGGTATTTGAGGTAGTAAGCGTGTTCCCACACATCCACACCCAGAATGGGTGTGCCCTTTGTTTCGGCAATATCCATCAGTGGATTGTCCTGATTAGGGGTAGAGCAAACTTCCAGCTTTCCTTCCTTTACGATCAGCCAGGCCCAACCACTTCCGAAGCGGGTCATACCGGCGGCAGCCAGTTTTTCTTTGAAAGCATCGAAGGAACCGAAAGCAGCAGTGATGGCGTCTGCCAGAGCACCTGAAGGGTTGCCGCCTGCATTCGCTGCCAGACTTTCCCAGAAGAAAGTATGGTTCCAGTGACCGCCACCATTGTTTCGAACAGCAGCACTGATACTGCCTGCAACGGCTACCAATTCTGCCAGACTCTTTCCCTCGTTGGGTGTGCCGGCGATGGCTTTATTCAAATTGTCAACATAGGCCTGGTGATGTTTTCCATGGTGGATCTGCATGGTAAGTGTATCGATATGCGGTTCCAGTGCATCATGTGCGTAGGGAAGTGGGGCCAGTGTAAAAGACATACTAATAAATTTTTAAGGTAAATGATGATGCAAAATTAGGAGGGTTACTTCACTTATTGGGATAAGTTGGCTGAATTGTTCCAGATTTCGACAAAAGTGACCCAACTTATCGTTTATTTCGAAAGAAACTGGTCATGAGTGCAGCGCAGGGTTCTTCCAAAACACCTCCCAGGAGTTCGGTAGAGGGATGCAGTGGCCAGTGGGGATTGGTTTTGGAGCGGAATCCATTTTTGGGATCGGAAGCCCCGTATACTACCCTGCCAATTTTCCCCCAGAAAAGCGCACCGCAACACATCAGGCAGGGTTCAAGTGTAACGTAAAGCGTTGCATCGGGCAGGTACTTGGTTCCCAGGAGATGAAAGGCACTGGTGAGCGCGAGCATTTCTGCATGTGCGGTAGCATCGGTGAGTTGCTCTACCTGGTTATGTCCGCGGGCTATAATTCTGTTCTGCATTACTACAACAGCTCCCACGGGCACTTCATCGGCTTCAAAAGCCATTCTGGCCTGCACAAGTGCCTGCTGCATGAAATAGGTATCATCCGGGATGGAGAGTTGCATATAGGTGTCAGATCGAAAATTTCAATTCTGCAAAATCGTCGCTATTGAAAAAGAAATTAAAGTGAGCGAATCCGAATATTCCGGTACCACACATTATCACCATGGTCTTGTAAAACGATATGGCCTTTGGTAAATGTGCCGAAATCTTTTTTGGTTTTGAATTTGCTGCCTGCAATCAGCACCTTCCAATTCTCATCATCATACCGTGTGCGCAGCACTTCCTCATCATTGAGTCGGAAGATCAACAACCCATGATCTGCAATGATCTCTGCTTTGTTCCACTGTTCATAAGGCTTTACAACTCCTTCTTTGGATGCAATTAAATCATAGAGGTTGCCGGCCCGGTGCTTAGCAATTTTTCCATCGGGGTGGCCATCATTATCCAGCACCTGCATTTCTGGTCCCGTATGCCATGATTCTTTGAAGCGGTCATTCTCTTCTTTGGACCAGAAAATAATACCGCTGTTTCCGTTCTTACTTACTTTCCATTCCAACTCCAGGTGAAAGTTTTCAAATTCATCATTGGTAACCAGGTCGCCGGGTCCTTTTCTTTCCTCATCCGTTTTACTGGCAGCATCATAAAAAATACAACCATCAGCAACTTTCCAGGATGGGTTAACGGTGCTTTTGCCGAAAGTGTGCCACCCGTTTAGGTCTTTGCCATTGAAGAGGGAACGCCATTGTTGGCTGCTTCCTTTTTCCTTAGTTGGCATATTATTGTTTGCAGTAAACATGAATTGACCGATACTGAATATGAGTAACCAAAATGAATTGCTGAAAGCGGAAAGTGGGGACATTGTAAAAAGATTAAGGAGTTTTTTTCAGCAACATAATGTATTTGACCATTTGTTGGGCATCTTGCTCTGATAATTGTGGGTGGGCTGTCATGGGTATCTGACCCCAAACACCCTGACCACCTTTGATGATCTTGCCGGCGAGCATTTCTATGTTTTCGTCGGTTGCTTCATACTTAGCAGCAATGTCCTGATAAGCCGGACCGATTAATTTGTCTGCTACTTTATGACAGGTAAGGCAATCTGATTTCGCCACCAGCTCCAACCCCTTCTGGTAATCGGGATTGCTGCTGTTGTTGCTGGCGGTTGTTGTGTTACCGGCAGCTGTATTTTCTTTCTTTTCTCCCTGACTGCCGCAGGCAATGAAGAGGGCACATGCACTGAGTGCAATACAAATTTTTTTCACGGGCATCAATTTTTCTGTTCCGGTATAAAGGTATCAATCAATTCCTAAAATTCTCCGATTCGTTTTCTCATCGGCCCCTGTTCCGGCGAAGTCGTCAAACGCTTTTTCCGTAACACGAATAATATGGTTCTTGATAAAGGGAGCTCCTTCGGCGGCTCCTGCTTCGGGATGTTTGATGGCACATTCCCATTCCAACACAGCCCATCCCTTGTAGCCATAGGCAGCCAGTTTGCTGAAGATAGATTTGAAATCTACCTGGCCATCGCCCAATGAGCGGAATCGCCCTGCTCTGTTCACCCATCCCTGGTAACCCCCGTAAACACCTTGTTTTCCGGTTGGATTGAATTCGGCATCTTTTACATGGAACATGCGGATGCGTTCATGATAATGATCTATATAGCTCAGATAGTCGAGGCACTGCAAAACAAAATGCGATGGGTCATAGAGCAGACAGGCGCGCGGGTGGTGGTTTACTTTTTCGAGGAACATCTCATAGCTTACTCCATCATGCAGATCTTCCCCCGGATGAATTTCATAGCATAGGTCAACTCCTGCTTCGTCAAAGGCGTTGAGTATGGGTAACCAGCGATTTGCCAATTCGGTGAACCCGGTGTCGACAAGTCCTGCCGGTCTTTGTGGCCAGGGATAAACAGTGTGCCAGAGCAAAGCACCGCTAAAAGTGGCGTGTGCATTGAGGCCGAGATTGTGCGATGCCTGTGCGGCATATTTCAGTTGTTGTACGGCCCAGGCAGTGCGGGCTTTGGGATTGTTGCGTGCCGCTTCAGGTGCAAATCCATCAAAGAGGGAATCATATGCTGGATGAACTGCCACGAGCTGGCCCTGTAAATGGGTGGAGAGTTCAGTGATCTGCAATCCGTGTGCGGCAACGATGCCCTTGATTTCATCTGCATAGGTTTTGCTCTCAGCAGCGAGTTGCAGGTTGATACAACGGCTATCCCAGGAAGGAATCTGAACACCCACGAAGCCGAGGGAAGCTGCCCATTGGCAGATATTCGAAAGATTATTGAAGGGCGCTTCGTCACCCATGAACTGAGCGAGGAAGATGGCAGGTCCTTTGATGGTAGTCATATAATGAAGGTTCTGATGATAAAATTAAAGGTGGAAGGGTGTCCATTTTTGTTCTGAGGAAGAAGAGGCAACTACATGGTCGATGAAGGCCATCCCTCTGACTCCATCAGAAGCTGTGGGGAAGTCCATTGCTTCTGCGCTGGGTTCTGTGCCTGTTAAGCGGGCAGTAAGTGTTAGCGCAAAATTTTTATAAATATTAGCGAATGCCTCGAGGTATCCTTCCGGATGGCCCGCGGGTGTTCTGCAATTTTTAACTGCAAATGAGGACAGGCGGTCTCCGAAATTACCACCTGCGCGCAGGAGTTGTGTCGGTTGATCGAGCCATTTAACGATGAGGGTATTGGGTTCCTGTTGTGCCCATTCAATGCCACCCTTTTCACCATATACACGAATTTTCAGTGCATTTTCTTCCCCTGCTGCCACCTGAGAAGCCATTAAAACACCGGTAGCACCGTTGTTGAAGCGCAATAGCACATTGCCGTCATCATCGAGTGCTCTGCCGGGAACCATGATCTGGAGGTCGGCACAGAGGTGGGTAATTTGTAAGCCGGAAATATATTCAGCCAGGTGGGCCGCATGAGTGCCTATGTCTCCCATGCAGCCTGCTGTTCCTGATTTTCCGGGATCTGTTCTCCAGGCGGCTTGAGCGTTCCCCTCCCTTTCAGATAATTTACTCAACCAACCTTGCGGATATTCTACCCAAACCTTTCTGATCTTGCCGAAAACCCCCTCCCGAAACATGGCGCGTGCCTGTTTCACGAGTGGATATCCGGAATAAGTATGGGTCAGGCAGAGCAGCAGGTTTTTTTCACGTGCTTTCCGTTCCAGTTGCTTCGCTTCCTCCAGGGTGAAGGTCATGGGCTTCTCAATCACTACATGAAAGCCATGTTCCAGTGCCATCATGGCCGGATCAAAATGAACAAAGTTGGGAGTAACTATGGTCACGAAATCCATGCGTTCACCTTCAGGAAGCAGGGCTTCGCGCTCAATCATCTCTTTATAATTGGTATAGATACGATCTGGGGGCAGCAACAATTGTTTTCCGGAGGCAATGGCTGTTTCCGGATGAGCACTGAGAGCGCCACAGGATAATTCAATCATGCCGTCGATACCAACAGCCATGCGGTGAATGGCGCCTATAAATGCGTCCAATCCGCCGCCAATCATTCCCATCTTTAATTTACGTTGCATAGAAAATTGTAATTGATCAATGTAATTTTTTTATCATTCAAACAGAGTAAAAATAGGTTGCCCGGATTATTTATCCGGCGAATAAAAATATAAATTATATTTAACCCACGATTCTTTTCACCAACCGTATGAAAACATGGAAACCCCAATTTCCCGAAATCAGCTTTTTGTCGCCAGTTGTCTGGCTTTGCTGGTAACCTCTCTTTCTTTTGGTATTCGTGCCGGCATTTTATCTCGTTTAGGGGTAGAATTTGAATTGAACAATGCGCAACTGGCAACCATTGCCTCTACTGCTTTTTGGGGTTTCCCGCTTGCGGTGATCATTGGAGGAATGGTTGTTGACATCATTGGCATGAAACGCCTTTTGTTGCTGGCATTTGTCTTTCACCTGCTGGGCATTTTATTGACAGTTTTTGCAACGGGTTATTGGACGCTCTTCATTTCGACCCTACTCATAGGGATCGCGAATGGTACAGTGGAAGCCGCCTGTAATCCGCTGGTGGCAACGATTTACGCTGACGATAAGACTACTAAATTGAATCATTTTCATCTTTGGTTTCCAGGAGGAATTGTGATAGGTACTTTGTTGGTGTATTTCCTCGACAAAGCGGGTATTGGCTGGCAGGTGCAGGTTGGTCTGATGGCTATTCCTACTTTGTTGTATGGATTTTTATTCAACCGGCTTTCTTTTCCGGTTACAGAGCGGGTTGCTAGTGGCATTTCGACCGATCAGATGTATCGCTCTCTCCTCAACCCCCTGTTTATCGTGATGATTGTATTGATGTTCGGAACTGCGATCACCGAATTGTTCACAGGTCAGTGGATAGATGTATTGCTGAAAAATGTATCCGATAATGCGATTCTATTGTTAACGATAGAAACCGGCATCATGGTGATTGGTCGTGGATTGGCGGGTCCGGTGGTACATCGGTTTTCACCAACGGGTGTGCTGTTGTTGTCTGCCATTTTATCTGCAGTCGGACTATTTATGCTCGGTAATTATACGGGCAACATGCTTTTTCTGGGGGCCGTTGTTTTCGGAATGGGAGTATGTTATTTCTGGCCTACCATGCTGGGATTTGTATCGGAAAATTTACCGGAGACAGGTGCTGTGGGATTAAATCTGATGGGAGGCGCCGGTATGTTTGCCGTTTCAGTGTACACCTATTTTATGGGGGGATATTACGACAAGTTACTGGGCAATCACCTGCCGGCAGGAACTGCAGTTGCACAAGCAACTACAGAACAATTGAATGAAGCCAAAAAATTGGCCGGTCCTGAGGTGCTGAATGTAACTTTATTGATACCGGTAGTTTTGATTGTCGCATTTACTGTTTTGTTTTTGTACATGCGAAAGAGAAGAACGGTTGCACCGGGCATATAGAATCATTGCTATGTCTAACAACAGAAGAAAACTCATTAAAAATATGCTGGCCGGATCTGCAGCGATTGCAGCCACACCTTTGCTGGGCTTGCAGTCTGTTCGTGAAGACAGGTTGCCGTTGAAAGGGAATATTAAGCATTCGGTTTGTCGCTGGTGTTTTGGTGACATGCCACTCGAGCAGCTTTGTGTGGCGGTCAAGGAAATGGGACTGGTAGGGATAGATCTGGTGGGACCAAAAGATTGGGCGATACTCAAGCAGCACCAGCTCATTTCAACCATGTGCAATGGTGCAGAGATCAGTCTCATCAAGGGATGGAACAATCCGCAATATCATGCGCAATTGATTAAAAATTATACAGAGCACATTGAATTGGTTGCGGCTGCGGGCTACACCAACCTGATTTGTTTTAGTGGCAACAGGGAGGGGATGTCAGATGAAGTGGGCTTACAACATTGTGCCGATGGGCTTAAAAAAATTATGGCGCTCGCGGAGAAGAAGGGAGTAGTCATTCACATGGAGTTGCTCAACAGCAAAATTGACCACAAAGATTACATGTGTGATAAAACGCCCTGGGGAGTGGAGCTGTGTAAGCGCATAGGTTCTCCTAATTTTAAATTGTTGTACGACATCTATCACATGCAGATAGATGAAGGGGATGTAATTCGAACCATTCAAAACTATCATGATTATATCGGGCATTATCATACTGCAGGCGTTCCCGGGCGGCATGAAATAGATGAGAGCCAGGAATTGTATTACCCTGCTATTATGCGCGCGATACTAGCCACCGGATTTAACAACTATGTTGCCCAGGAATTCATTCCTGCACAACCCAACAAAATGGAATCGCTGCGCAAAGCCATTCAAATTTGTGACATCTAAACTATTACTATCAATAAATACCAAGAATCATGGCCGAACAAACATTTGACGCAATTGTGGTGGGCTCGGGCATCAGCGGAGGCTGGGCTGCCAAGGAGCTGACAGAAAAGGGGTTGAAAGTGTTGCTGCTCGAAAGAGGCAGGAACATTGAACACATCAAAGACTATGTGAATGCTAACAAGGAAGCGTGGGACTTCCCGCACCGCGGAACAAGAACACAAGAGATGATCAAAGATTATCCGGTGCTCAAACGCGACTATCCGCTCAATGAGACCAATCTCGATTATTGGGTGAAAGACAAGGAGAGTCCTTACACGGAAGTGAAGCGCTACGACTGGTTCCGTGGATACCATGTAGGAGGACGCTCCCTGATGTGGGGACGTCAGAGTTACCGCTGGAGTGATTTTGATTTCGAGGCGAATGCCAAAGATGGCATTGCTGTGGACTGGCCGCTGCGCTATAAAGAGATAGAGGCCTGGTATGATTATGTAGAAAGGTTTGCAGGCATCAGTGGCAACCGAGACGGATTGGCTCAGCTTCCCGACGGACAGTTTTTGCCACCTATGGATATGACCTGTGTAGAAAAAGATGGTGCCAAGAGATTGAAAGAATATTACAAGGGTGCCCGCCAGATGATCATTGGCAGAACCGCCAATCTTACTGTTGCGCATGAGGGCCGCACCAATTGTCAATTCAGGAACAAATGCTGGTTGGGTTGCCCCTTCGGTGCCTATTTCAGCACACAATCCTCTACCCTACCCGCTGCCATGAAAACGGGCAACCTTACATTAAGACCCTGGTCGATTGTTACTAAGGTGATGTATGATAAGGACAAAAAGAAAGCTACGGGTGTAGAAGTGTTGGATGCAGAGACCAACAAGACCTACGTGTACAATGCAAAGATTATTTTCCTCAATGCAAGTACATTCAATACCACCTGGATATTGATGAATTCTGCCACAGATATCTGGCCCGGCGGACTGGGAAGTTCGAGCGGAGAGTTGGGACACAATATCATGGATCACCACCTGGGGGTAGGTGCCAATGGAAGAGTGGAAGGGTACGAAGACCAATACTATTATGGAAGAAGAGCCAATGGTATTTATATTCCCCGGTTCAGGAATTTGTTTGGCGACAAGCGAGATTACCTGCGCGGCTTTGGTTACCAGGGCGGTGCCGGAAGGGACGGATATAGCCACGAAGTAGCTGAGATGAGCATTGGAGGAGCGTATAAAGATGCACTCACTGAACCGGGTTCATGGACAATGGGTATCATGGGCTTTGGTGAAATCATTCCTGATCATGCGAACAAAGTGACCCTCGATAAAAATGTAAAAGATAAGTGGGGCTTGCCCGTGTTGTCTTTCGATGCTGAACTGAAAGAGAACGAACTGAAGATGCGCAAGGACATGCAGGAAGATGCCAAAGAAATGCTGGATGCTATGGGAGTGAAAAATATCAATGGATATGACTCGAATGGTATCCAGGGACGCGGCATTCATGAAATGGGAACTGCCCGCATGGGTGCAGATCCAAAAACATCTGTTGTGAATAAATACAATCAGGTATGGGATGCTCCCAATGTATTTATCACAGATGGTTCATTCATGACTTCCGCTGCTTGTGTGAATCCTTCACTGACCTATATGGCATTCACTGCAAGGGCAGCTGATTATGCAGTAAGCGAACTCAACAAACAAAATCTGTAATCACCGAAAAAAGATAATTTATGAATAGAAGAGAAGCGATATCTGCCGTGACCCTCTTGTTGGGCGGAACCATTCTGGGTGCAGATGCTTTTTTGTCGGGATGTAAAAGTCCATCTGCCAATGCAGCCCTCAATTTTTCAGCTGATGACATCGGCTTTTTAAACGAAGTGGCTGAGACCATTTTGCCGGCAACATCAACCCCCGGAGCTAAAGCCGCGAAGGTGGGTGATTTCATGACAGTGATTGTAAAGGACTGTTATGAAGAAAAAGACCAGCAGGTATTCCTGAAGGGGATGCAACAATTGCAGGACGCCTGCAAAAAGGCCTGTGGAAAATCATTTATGGATGCTACCCCAGAGCAAAGACATGATTTACTGGTGTCTCTGGATAAAGAGCAAAAAGAATACCAGTCAAAGAAAAAGCCAGAAGAGTCTTCTCATTATTTCAGGATGATGAAGGAGCTGACTTTATGGGGTTTCTTCACCTCAGAAATAGGAGCAACACAGGCCTTGCGGTATGTGGCTGTTCCTGGTAAATATGAGGGTTGTATTCCTTACAAGAAAGGCGATAAGGCCTGGGCAACCTAGATGGAAGCATCGTTTTATGAATTAATTAAATCAACAGTATGTCTTTCAACAGAAGATCATTTGTAAAAAATGCAGCGATGGCTGCTGCTGCCGGATGGGCACTACCGTCATTTGCCAAAACCACCGGTTCATTGCCGACAATTACTGCAGGTGCAGTACCCTTTGGTATTCAATTGTGGACAGTCAAAGAGGACATGACTGCCAATGCCAAGGATACCCTGGCCAAGTTGTCCGGATATGGCTATCAGCAGATAGAGAGTTTTGAGGGGGGTAAAGGAATGTTCTGGGGATGGAGCAATAAAGATTTTAAAAAGTACATGGATGATCTGGGTATGACCATTGTTTCCAGTCACTGCAGGCACCAGAATGACTTTGAGCGCAAGGCGGCAGAAGCAGCTGAGATCGGTATGCAGTATCTGATCTGTCCCTTGCTCGGTCCACAAAAAACAATCGATGAGTTCAAGAA
>JBJTJJ010000001.1:0-4500 GCA_046095445.1 Sediminibacterium sp. | reverse complement strand
TACTGCCCTCCTTCATGAATGGATTTTCTTTTCGTGCATTTGGCATGGATTCACCAGAATTGACTTCTTTGTTGCAGCCGGTAACTGAAACAGATCATGTATTGGTCATTGTGCAATTGAATGGAGGAAATGATGGACTCAATACTGTCATCCCGCTGGAGTATTTCAGTAATTATGTCAATGCCAGGAATAATATTTACATTCCACAGGAAAAAGTGCTGCCACTCAATGGTAAATCTGGGCTGCATCCAGCGATGACCGGTATGGCTGATTTATACCAGGAAGGACAATTAAAAGTGGTTCATTCGGTTGGATACCCGCAACCCAATTTTTCTCATTTTCGTGCAACTGATATTTGGATGAGTGCCAGTGATAGTGCCACTATTGTAAATAGTGGTTGGGCAGGAAGGTATTTGAATTATGAATATCCTAATTTCCCCTTTGGCTATCCCAATTCTAGTATGACTGATCCACTGGCTATTCAGATCGGATCGGTGACCTCACTGACATTCCAGGGTCCTGCAGTGAGCATGGGCATGAGTATCAGCAGCGCTACTAATTTTTATAACCTCATCAATGGGGTTGCAGATCCTGTACCCAATACACCGGCCGGAAAAGAATTGGCTTACATCCGATCAGTTTCTCAGCAGACGCAGCAATATTCTACTGTTATTAAAAATGCTGCTGCCAAAGTAACCAAACAGGGAACTTATCCCACTCCGAACCCATTGGCAGATCAGCTTAAAATTGTTGCAAGACTAATAGCAGGCGGCTTAAAGACGCGAGTTTACATGGTAAGTTATGGTGGTTTTGATACGCATGCTGTGCAGGTTAACTCTACCGATACCAGTACGGGAACTCATGCCAATCTCCTGGGCAATGTGAGCAAGGCCATCAAAGCTTTTCAGGATGATCTTCGCATGCTGGGGGCTGATGAACGTGTGGTAGGAATGACTTTCTCTGAATTTGGTCGTAGGGTGAAGAGCAATGCCAGTACCGGAACCGATCATGGCGCTGCTGCCCCTCTGTTTTTGTTTGGAAAAAATGTAATGGGTGGGGTATTAGGTGACACACCTAAGGTTCCAGTCACAGCTGCGGTGGGAGACAATGTCCCCTTCCAATATGATTTCCGAAGTGTGTATGCTACCCTTCTTTCCAAATGGCTCTGTGTAGATGACAAAGATCTGCAACAAATCATGCTAAAGAATTTTCAACAGCTTCCACTGGTGCAATCCATTGGATGTAAAAAACCGGTTGATCTTTCCGGTGAGCAGCTTATCAGCAATTATCCGAATCCATTTACTGCTTCCACTGTCATAACCTTCAAAACCGCTGGTGGTCATACACTCATACAAGTGATGGATGCTTCAGGTCGCGTAGTCTCTAATCTGATTGATAAAGAATATCCTGCAGGTACCTATACCGTTGTTTTCAATAGTGGAATTCTTCCCAGTGGTATGTATTATGCCCGTTTGCAAAATATGGCCATCCAGCAGGTTCGTCCCATGATGAAGGTAAAGCCATAATTACTACTTGAATTAGTTTTGTAATTTGCGGTATGGAACTTTCTATCAATACCCCTGCCTTGCTATTTCCTGCCATTAGTCTGGTGATGCTCGCCTACACCAATCGATTTCTTGCCCTGTCGAGCCGCGTTCGCAACTTACATGATAAGTATGCAGCACATGATCAGAAACAGGTAATATGGGATCAAATCAAAAATCTTCGCTACCGATTGAAACTGGTGAAGCACATGCAAACATTAGGTGTCATGAGTTTTTTGATGTGCATACTCTCCATGTTCCTGGTTTATCTCAACCAGGATTCATTAGCACAGATCATTTTTGGAATTAGCTTGCTGCTTTTCGCAGGATCTTTATTTTTATCCCTACTGGAAATCAGACTTAGCACCCGTGCTATCGAACTCGAGTTGAGTGATATGGAAGGACTTGAAGACCCCTCAGTATTGGAGTATCTTAAAAATAAACTGGAAGGAAAGGAGTGAAACTTTGTTAATTCCTATTAATTATTGAAAACGGTTTGTTCAGATAACGGCACTAGTTTACGTTCGCCAATTTGTTGTCTCCACATAGCGTAATACAATCCTTTTTCGGAAAGCAATTCAGCATGTGTTCCGGTTTCAATGATTTGTCCTTTCTCTAGTACATAGATCCTGTCTGCATGCATGATGGTACTTAATCTATGGGCAATCATCACCGTAATCTGACGCTTCTCAGCAGAGATAGCCCGTATAGTATTGGTGATTTCATCCTCTGTTATACTGTCTAGTGCTGATGTTGCTTCATCGAAAATAAGCAGGTGCGGCTGACGAATCAGGGCACGGGCAATGGACAACCTTTGCTTCTCTCCACCACTTAATTTTAGTCCCCCTTCACCAATCACAGTATCAATACCCTTTTCTGCCCGTGCAAGTAATTTTGTACAACTTGCTTTTTGTAAGGCCTCTTGTAATTGATCTTCCGAAGCTGTTGGACAAACGAACAACAGATTCTCCCGGATAGTGCCTGCAAAAAGCTGGGTGTCTTGGGTAACAAACCCTATCTGACTCCTTAGCTCATCAAATAAAATTTCTTCACTATTGATGTGGTTGAACTGGATTGTTCCCTGTTGAGTATGGTAAAGACCAACCAGCAATTTCATTAGAGTGCTTTTACCTGCACCACTGGGTCCTACGAATGCTATTGTTTCTCCCCGCGATACAGTAAAACTTACATTCTCCAGTGCAGGATAAAGGGCAGTCTGGTGTTTAAAAGAAATATTGCTAAAACTGAGGTGTTCGATCTCGCCGACTTTGCTCGGATGGTCAGGCGTAGGTTCAGCCGGTTTTTGCATCAGCTGATGAAAATTGTTCAGGGATGCTTCTGCCTCGCGATAGGCAAGAATAATATTTCCGATTTCCTGTAATGGACCAAAAATGAAAAAGGAATAAAAGGTGAGTGTCATTACTTCTCCGGCAGTCAATTTTCCATTGAATACGAGCCAGAGCAAAGTAAACATGATTACCTGCCGAAGAAAATTTACAAATGTTCCTTGAATAAAACTAAGAGAGCGTATACTTTTTACCTTCCTCAATTCAAGTCCCAGAATCTTGTACGTATTCTTATTCAGGCGGGTGATTTCCTGATCTGTCAATCCTAAACTTTTTACCAATTCAATGTTTCTAAGGCTTTCTGTAGTACTGCCGGCGAGCATAGTTGTTTCTTTCACTATGTTTTTCTGAATAAGTTTTATCTTCTTGCTTAGTAAACTGGTCAGTACCGACAAACAAATAATTCCAAGCGTATAAATAGGCATGATAGACCAGTGCAGTCGGAATGAATAAATAGAAATGAATACGATGCCCACTAAAATGCCAAACAATACATTGATGAAGGAAATGATGAACTTTTCTGTATCAGCTCTCACTTTGGTAAGAATAGATAATGTTTCCCCGCTTCGCTGATCTTCGAACTCCTGGTAGGGTAATTCCATGGAATGTTTTAATCCATCTGTGAAAATTCTGGCACCAAATTTTTGTACAATGACATTACTGAAATAGTCCTGAAATGCTTTCGCAATTCTGGAAATCATAGCGACACTGATTAAGATACCTAATACACCAAGAACCCCCCAGATAAATTCAGATTGCGTTCTGGTTCCGGTAACAATGAATTTTTTACTGTCATCGAAATAGCCTTTTTCAAATGGATGGAAGGCATATTGATCCAACAATTTTCCGAAGAAATAGGGATCCAGCATCGAAAATGACTGATTGATTGCGGCTAATAATAAAGCCAGTACAACAAGCCAACGATATGGTTTCAGGTATTGTAGTAATAATTTCATAACAAAGTATTTTCAGCGCAGTAACTTTTGCTCGCTGCAAAGGTGATACAAAGCCATGAATTCGCTGATTTTTTTATTGTAAAGGTTAAAGGCCGGGGTTTTCCCCTAATTGTGAACAACTATCCTTACAGGGGCAGGGGACTGGGGGTATCATTTCATTAAATTACGTAAAACAATTACCATGCGCTGGAGAAAGTTCAATGGTGAATCAATCGCCCAACCCATCCAGGATGCGGTTCGGGAGACCATCCAACAGGAAGTTGAAAATGGAGTCAAACTAAAGGTCTGTATCGGAACAGACAGTCAGGTAAAAGGAGATACCACAGAGTTCGCAACTGTCATCGTTTTTTTACGTGTACATGCCGGTGGATTCATGTACATACACAATGAAAAGGTTCGGCAGCATTACCATATTAAAGAACGTATGTTGCTGGAAGTAGCCAAGAGCATAGAAGTGGCCTATGCATTGTGTGATACATTCATTGAATTTGGCGTAGACTTAGAAGTGCATGCTGATATCAATACGAATCCTCAATTTAAAAGCAACGATGCCCTGCGGGAAGCAATGGGCTATATTTTAGGTATGGGATTTGCCTTTAAAGCAAAGCCGGAAGCTTTTGCCAGTAGCTGTTGTGCTGATAAAATGGTGAATTA